>DATKMF010000042.1:0-7807 GCA_035542015.1 Candidatus Cybelea sp. | reverse complement strand
AGAAGCGCTCGAGCACGATCGTGTCCTTGGTCGGCATGGCGCCCAAGGCCAACATGGCCGAAGCCAGATACTCGACCAGTTGCTCGGCGGCCGGCGTGCCGATGCCGATCTCGCTGACCAGCCAGTCGATCGCCGGCCGGTTGTCGGAATCCTTCCTGATGCGGATCTCCATCTCGCGGCGGAGGCGAGAGACGGAATCCGACAATTCATTGGAGCGGCCCGGCGCCTCACCGAGCCAGAACGGGATGGTCGGCGGCTGGCCATGGGCGTCCTCGACCCGGACCTGGCCGCGCTCCACCCGGATGATGCGATAGGAGCTGTTGCCGAGCTGGAACACGTCGCCGGCCAGGCTCTCGACCGCGAAGTCCTCGTTGACCGTGCCGATGACATGGTTCTCCGGCTCCAGCAGGACCTGATAGTCGGCGGTGTCCGGGATGGTGCCGCCGGAGGTGAGCGCGGTCAGCCGCGCTCCGCGCCGGCCGCGGAGCACATGGTTGATCGTGTCCCAATGGATCAAGGCCCCGCGCCGGCCGCGGCGGGTGGTGAAGCCCTCCGCCAGCATCTTCAGGACTTCGGTGAATTCGTCGCGGGTGAGGTCGCGATAGGGATAGGCGCGGCGGTAGCGGTCGAAGAGCGCCTGCTCCTCCCAATCCTGTGCGGCGACCTCGGCGACGATCTGCTGCGCCAGCACGTCCATCGGCTTCGTCGGCAGCGAGAGGCGATCGAGCTCGCCGCGCCGCACGCTGTCGAGCAAGGCGGTGCATTCGACGAGCTCGTCGCGGGAAAGCGGAAAGAGCCGGCCCTTCGGCGTCGCGCCGACAGCATGGCCGGAGCGCCCGACCCGCTGCAGGAAGCTCGCGATCGCCCGCGGCGAGCCCAGCTGGCAGACGAGATCGACATCGCCGATATCGATGCCGAGCTCCAGAGATGCGGTCGCCACGAGGGCGCGCAACTGGCCGTGCTTCAGGCGCTGCTCGGCGGAGAGCCGGTGCTCCTTCGCCATGCTGCCATGATGGGCGGTGACGGCGGTCTCGCCGAGCCGCTCGGACAAGGCGCGGGCCACCCGCTCCGCCATGCGCCGGGTGTTGACGAAGACCAACGTGGTGCGATGCGCCTCGATCAACTGCTGGAGCTGGTCATAGACCTGCAGCCAGACCTCCGCCGACATCACCGCCTCCAGCGGCGCGCCGGGGACCTCGATGGTGAGATCGCGGCGGCGCTGATGGCCGGTATCGATGATGCGCGCGGTCGGCTGCTTGCCGCCTTCCGGCCCCTCTCCCTTTGGCGCCGTGCCGACCAGCAGGTTCTTCACCGCGTCGATCGGGTTCTGGGTGGCCGAGAGGCCGATCCGCAGCAGGCTGTCGCCGCAGAGGGCCGCCAGGCGTTCGAGTGACAATGTCAGATGCGCGCCGCGCTTGTTCGCGGCCATGGCGTGGATCTCGTCCACGATCACCGCGCGGGTGGTCGACAGCATCGCGCGGCCGGATTCCGAGCCCAGCAGGATGTAGAGACTCTCCGGCGTCGTGACGACGATGTGCGGCGGGCGCTTCATCATCTTCTGGCGCTCGCCGGGCGGGGTGTCGCCGGTCCGGACCCAGGTGCGGATCTCGAACTTGGAATGTCCGCCTTCGCGGACGGACGTCGGCAGGCCGCGCTTCTCCAGAGCGGCCGCGATGCCGGCCAGCGGCGCCTCGAGATTCTTCTGGATGTCGTTCGAAAGCGCCTTCAGCGGCGAGACATAGACGACCTGGGTCTCATCCGTGAGCGTGCCGTCAAGCCCCTGCCGCACCAACCCGTCGATCGCGGCGAGAAAGGCAGCCAGGGTCTTGCCCGAGCCGGTGGGGGCCGCGATCAGCGTGTGCTCGCCGGCCTTGATCGCCGGCCAGGCCTCGCGTTGCGCCGGGGTCGGCTCCGGAAAGTGGCTGGAGAACCAGTCCGCCACTGCGGGATGGAAGAGTTCGAGCGTCATGGGTCCGGGGTCCTGTCCCCGCTCGATCCCATAGGCCAGCGGGCCCTCCTAATCTGGTTGCTATTCCGTTCTTTGGCAACTCCCCCGCTTACTTTCTCCTGCCGTCTCTTGCCATGTCCGATCAAGAGACCAGCAGCATGGCCCCGATCGCGGCAATCAGAGCCGGCGGCATGATGAGGGCGCCGAGCTTCAGGAAGTCGAGGGAGAGAATGTGCTGGCCCTCGCGGCGGAGCGCAATCAGCCAGAGGATGGTGGCGAGCGAGCCCGTGACCGAGAGGTTGGGGCCGAGATCGACGCCGATGAGGACGGCGCCGGTCACCTGAGGTGCGACGGAGGTCGACTGCACGGTCGTGCCGGCGATGAGGCCCACCGGCAGGTTGTTGAGGAGATTGCTCGCGGCGGCGACGGCGATGCCGGTGCTCCAGGTCGCCGCCGCAACCGAGCTTTGCGCCACCTCATCCAGCAGCGCGCGCAAGGCGGCGATGAGCCCCGCCTGGTCCAGCGCCTCCACGATCACGAAGAGGCCGGCGACCAGGGGCAGCACGCTCCAGGAGACATGTTTCAGCGTCTTCCACGGTCCCTTCCACTCGCGCAAGAGCACGACCATGGCCGTCGCGGCGCCGCAGAGCGCGGTCGGCAGGCCGAGCCGCCAGTGGAGGTAGGAAGCGGCGAGCAGCACGACCGTGGTGACGGCGATGCCGAGCGCCGCGATCCGCCCGCCGCGCGGTAGTTCCGGGATCGGCACCGCATGGGCGATCGGCGTGCGCAAGGCTTTGCGCTGGGTCCAATAGAGCATGGCGTAGGTGACGAGGATCGAGGCCGCCGAGGGCAACAGATAAAGCGGCAGCCATTCCAGCAGCGGCGGCATATGCCCACCGTAGATCACCAGGTTCGCCGGGTTGGAGATCGGGAACACGAACGAGGCGGCATTGGCGATCATGGCGCAGATCAGGAGATAGGGCAGCGGCCGCTCGACCTCGGCCGTGCGCATCACCGCCGCCACCGCCGGCGTCAGCACGACGGCGGTCGCGTCGTTGGAGAGGAAGGCGGTCACGATCGTGCCGACACCATAAATAAGCAGGAAGAGCCGTCCCGGCGAACCCTTGGCGGCGCGGGCCGCGATCGCCGCCAGCCAGTCGAACAGGCGCTCCTCCCGAGCCACCTCGGCCAGCAGCATCATGCCGACCAGGAAGAAATAGACATCGCCGCCCTTGGCGATGCCGGTCCAGGCATCCCGCGGCGTCAGCAAGCCGAGCACCACCAGCAGCAGCGCACCGGCGACGGCCCAGACCGCTTCAGGGAGGCGGAACGGCCGGATCACGACTCCGGCGGCAGCGGCGGCCGCGATGGCGCAGGTCGCGATCAGGGAAACGGGCATTGTTCGGGGAGATTTGTTCGCAGGGCGGGCCGATGATCTACGAAACACGTGAGCCAGACAATCCAAGCGACCGCCACGCGTTCCACCCCGCCCGGTGGATGCGAGGGTCACGAAATGGCCCTCTCACCACCGATCCCGGGGAATCTCGTGGAAAAAAATCCTTTCAGAATCTGCAGGATACGCGAATCAGCGCAAATCGGCTGAAATTCATCAAGATTTAGGAACCTTACAGGATTATTGGCTCATCCGCGATGGGGATGGGATCGTCATCGCACAATTCGACTGCGATGGAGGTTCGCCATGCTGGCGTTCTCGAACTGGAAGATTCTCTACAAGCTGCTCGCCTTGGTCGGGCTGATGTCGGTGGTGATCGCCGTCGTCGCCGCCGTGGGCATCCACGGCATCAGCGCCTTCGACGCCGAGACGGACCAAGTGGCGGCCACCGGATCGGATTCGGCGCTCGGCGAACGGATCCATCGCGACGTACTCGCCCTCAATCGCGCCGAGTTCCGCGCGGCGGCCGATCCCTCAACCGCCAGCCTTGCCGACATTCTGCACGAGGTTGATGCCCGAAAGGCGGCGCTGGTCGCCGAGGTCGCCGACGCACAGAAGAGCGCCGATGCCGAACAGGCCGACAAGCTAGCCAAGGTCGCCGCTGCGGTGAAGGTCTATCTGCCCGAGCTCGACAAGACGCTGGCCAAGGCGAAGGAAGCCGGCGGCGAGGTGCAGGTCGATGCCGCGCGCCAGAAGATCATAGACGCCGCCCTGCAGAGCCGCGACGAAGCCGACGCCCTGGGCGCCGCCGTCGAAGACTATGCCAAGGTTTCCAACACTGAGATGGACAGCGAAGTCGATACCGCCGCCAAGCTCAGCGACGAACTGCAGGGGATCATGCTCTCGACCGCGGTGATCGGCGTCCTCGGAGGGATAGCCCTCGGCTACCTCCTCGCCTCCTATGCCATTGCCCGTCCGATCGTCACCTCGGTCGCGCGGCTGAAGCTGCTTTCCGAGGGCGACACCGACACCGCTATCGCCGGCCTCGGGCGCAAGGACGAGATCGGCGACATCGCCGCCACCATGCAGGTCTTCAAGGAGAACCTGGTCCGCAATCGCGAAATGCAGGCCCGCGAGATGGCGGAGCAGGTCGCCCGCGCCCGCCGCGCCCAGGCCATCGAGACGCTGACCGAGAATTTCGATCGCGCCGCGACCCAGGTGCTGCGCACCGTATCCGACGCAGCGACCGAGCTGCAGACCACAGCCACCTCGATGACGGCCACCGCCGAGGAGACGGCGCGGCAGGCAACCGTCGTCGCCTCCGCCAGCGAGGAGACCACGGCCAGCGTGCAGACCGTCGCCGCCTCGACCGAGGAGTTGACCGCTTCGATCCACGAGATCGGCGGGCAGGTGAGCAACCAGACATCCATCGTCGGCGAAGCGGTCGCGCAGGCGAACGAGACCAACGGCAAGGTCCAGGGTCTCGCCGACGCCGCGCAGAAGATCGGCGACGTGGTGCGGATCATCAGCGAAATCGCCGGCCAGACCAACCTGCTCGCCCTCAACGCGACGATCGAGGCCGCGCGCGCCGGCGAGGCCGGCAAGGGCTTCGCCGTGGTCGCTTCCGAGGTGAAGACCCTGGCGACCCAGACGGCAAAGGCGACGGACGAGATCACCGGCCAGGTGCGCGCGATCCAGGACGCGACCACTACCTCCGCCGAGGCGATCCAGAGCATCGGCGTCACGATCAACAAGGTGAACGAGATCTCCGGCGCCATCGCCGCCGCCGTCGAAGAACAGGGTGCCGCAACTCAGGAGATCGCCCGCAGCGTCCAGCAGGCGGCTCAGGGCACGCAGGAGGTCGCGACCAACATCGTCTCGGTCACGGCCGCCGCCGAGCATACGGGTGCCGCGGCAGCGCAGGTGCTGCAGGCCTCCACCGAGCTCGCCAAGCAAGCCACGGTGATGCGCGAGGAGGTCGAACGCTATATCTCGGGAGTGCGGGCGGCGTAACTGAGTTTGGACAGGCCTCAGGCAGCGTGAAGCCCCTCACCCAACCTCTCCCTGCGGGAGAGGGGTTCACCGAGCACTTGCTTGTTCCCGATCAGAATGGCTTAGGCTACAGCGTTCTTTCTCCCGTAGCAGGGAGAAGGTGAGGATGAGGGGCTTGACGCTGCCTGAGACCCCTCAAGCAGAATCACAATGTGGCTAAGCGTTCCGCCCCGGACGGATGGTCAGCGATTGTTGAGTGAGGCCCGGGTGCTGGGACAGCCATTCCGCGGCCTTGGCCTGGGCTTCGATGAAAGCGGTGGTCGGGATCGCGCTCGCTTCGATGAGCATCTCGTGGCTGCGGCAATCCGCAGGCGCCGTGGTCAGGCAGGCCACGAGGACGGCAGTGTAGAGCATCTCAGGACTTCCCCTCCGATCGCCACGCACCCTCGGCTCCGAACGGGAGCCCGCAGCGAGTCATACTCTCATACTTTAGTATAAGATTGGTTTACGCTCCAGTGACCGCCTTGGGCTAGGATGGCGGGCTTTTCTCATGGGATGAGATAGAGCCGAGTCAAAGGCCGTTTGCCGGCTAATGCGTCGGCTTCCGCAGTGCCGAATGGGGACGAACCAAGATGACGACGACGCCGGCACCCGACCTGATCGTGGTGAATGCCGATATCCGCACCATGGACCAGCGCCGGCCGCGCGCCCGGGCGCTCGCCGCGAAAGACGGTCGCATCGTCGCGCTGGGCGACGACTCGGAGATCCGCGACTTGAAGAACGGCCATGGGCGGACCGAGGTGGTCGATGCCGGCGGGCGGCTGGTCCTCCCCGGCTTCCAGGACACGCATATCCACATCCAGGACAGCGGCACCGGGAAGTCGAACAGCGTCAATCTCGAGGGCATCGCAAGCGTCGAGAAGTTCCAGCAGACTTTGCGCGACTACGCCGCCAAGCATCCACCCAAGGCCGGCGCCAACGACCAATGGCTGCGCGGCACCGGCTGGTATACCGGCGTGTTCGGCGCCCACAACATGGACCGGCATGTCATCGACGCCGCGGTGCCGGACCGACCGGTCTGGCTGTTCGCCGCCGACGGCCACAATGCCCTCATCAACACCGCGGCCGCCCAGGCGATCGGCCTTGACGCCAGCGTCGCCGATCCGCACGGCGGCAGTTTCGTGCGCGACGCGAAGGGCGTGCCGACCGGCCTCATCTACGAGGACGCGATCGACTGGGTGCGACAGCGGATGCCGAAGCTCGGCCTCGACGCCTATGCCGACGGCGTCCGCTATGCGCAGAAGCTCTGCAACCGCCACGGCATCACCGGCGCGCTCGACGCCCTGGTGGGCGAGCGGCACATGAAGGTCTATCGCGGCCTCGACGAGGCCGGCGAGCTCACCTTGCGCATGCGCGCCACGGCGAAGGTCTTCCCGCACGAGACCGTGCCGGATGCGCTGGCGCGGGTCGAGGCGCTGCGCCGCGACTATCGCTCGGAGATGATCGCGGTCCATTCCGCCAAGTTCTTCCTGGACGGCGTCATCGAGAACCGCACCGCGGCGATGATCGCGGATTATTCCGACGCGATCGGCGGCAACGCGCCGATCATGTTCGACGAGGACCTGCTGGAACAATTGTTCGTCGCCTTCGACGCGGCGCGGTTCCAGCTCCATGTCCATGTGATCGGCGACCGGGCGACGCGGGTCGCCCTCGACAAGATCGAGATCGCGCGGCGCGCCAACGGCGCCTGGCCGAGCCTGCACCAGCTCGCCCATGTGCAGCTGATCGATCCCGCCGACATCCCGCGGCTCCGGGAGCTCGGCGTCGTGTGCAACATGCAGCCCCTCTGGGCGCGTAACGAGCCTTCCGTGACCGAGATGGCGGTGCCGCTGGTCGGCGAGGAACGCGCCCGCTACATGTATCCCTGGCGCTCGATCGTGCGCGCCGGCGCGCCCTATGCGGTCAGCTCCGACTGGGGCGTCTCCACGCTCAACCCCTTTCCCATCATGCAGGTCGCGGTCACCCGCCAGCCGGAGAACAAAGGCCCGGACTTCCCGATCTTCCAGGAGCAGGAGCGCCTGACCGTAGAGGATGTGGTCGAGGGCTATACGACGCGCGCCGCGGCCGCCGCCTGGCGCAGCGAGGACACCGGCTCGCTCTCGCCGGGGAAGTATGCCGATTTGATCGTGCTCGACCGTGACGTCTTCGAGGTCAGCCCCTATGAGATTGGCGGCACCGAGGTGCTGCTGACGTTGCTTGGCGGCAAGGCGGTGCATCGCGCGGAAGGATTCCCGGGGTAAGAGTGCCGAGCGAATGCTTCCCCCTCTCCCCTCGTGGGACCGTTGCAAAATTGGCTGGTTGTGATTCCCTGGGTGAAGAAAGGGGAATCGCCATGGCGGTGAAGAAGTCGGGGCAGATCAGCTTTGTTGAGGCGCTGATGCCGGTGCACCGGGGTGAGCAGCACCTGGAGAAGC
>DATKMF010000041.1:0-8766 GCA_035542015.1 Candidatus Cybelea sp. | reverse complement strand
ATGGTCTCGACATCGCCGCGCCGGTATTGACCGCCGAGGATGCGCGCACCCGAATGCCCGCCCACATAAGTGTCGAGCAGATTGGTGGCGACTCGCCGCAGGCTGCGCACCTCGGCCACGCGCGCGAGCGGCGCCGCGATCTGCTCCAGCGCCGCGACCGCCGCGTCGGTGAATCCGCCGGGTGCCGCACTCGACCAGCTCGCGACATGGATCTCGCCGTTGCTGTAGAACAGCGGCAGGGCGAGATAGTCGGTGAGGCACTGGTCGCGGAAATCGTGGAGGATGGCGAAATCCATCGGGCAGTCGGGATCGGCAAGGCGCCGTCGGATCGCCGCCCCGGTCGCGTAGACGTGCACCACCGGGCTCGCCGTGTAGTCGACGTCCTTCAGGAACTCGTATTTCGCCTCGGAGACCTCGGTGCCCGCACCGGGCCGCCACAGGAAGCGCCGGCCCATGATCTCGGGATGCAGCGTGCGGATGAAGATGGCGCCGCGTGCGATCGGCAGGCCCGCCGCGGTCAAGCGCTCGCAGAGCTCGGTCATGACCTCGATGGCTTCCGGGGCCGAGCGGCAGCCGTCCACCAGCCAGGCGAACACGCGCTCGATCGCTTCGCTGTCGATTGCCGGCGCCATGGTGGATCTCACGGTGTGCCGTAGACCTGCTGCGGCGCCGAGACGCCCTTCAACGTGAACTCACCGACCGGCACGAGTGCGCCACTCTCGAGCTCGGGGCCGCAATGCAGGGCGAACTCGCGGGAGGCGAGGATGGTGCGGCCGATCTCGCCCGAGACCTTCTCGATCCGCGCCGCGATGTTGACCGCGGGGCCGATGCAGGTGAAGTCCAGTCGGTTCTCGCTGCCGACATTGCCATAGAGCACCTCGCCCACATGCAACGCCACGCCGAACCGAACCGCACCCTTCTCCTCGAGTCCGGCCCAATCGGCGCCGGCGACCTCGGCCTCGATCTTGCGCGCGGCGGCGAAGGCGTTGCGACAGGCCGCAGCCAAAGTGGTGCCTTCGGTCGGGAAGATCGCCAGCAGCCCGTCACCCATGAACTTCAGCACCTCGCCGCCATGGTCGCGGATCAGCGGCACCTGGCAATCGAAATAGCGGTTCAGGAGCGAGACCAGGTCGGTGACTGCCATGCGGTCGGCGCGGGCGGTGAATCCCCGCATGTCGGAGAGCCAGATCGCGGCGTGGATCGCTTCGATGTCGCCGCGCCGGATGTGGCCGTCGAGGATACGACGACCGGCCTGGCCGCCGACATAGGTGTCGAGCAAGCTGATGGCCGTGCGCCTCAAGCTGCGGACCTCGACCATGCGCGCCAGCGGCTTCGCGATCGTTTCCAGGGCCGCGATCTCTTCATCGGAGAAACCGCCCGGCTGCTTGCTCATCCAGGCCGAGGTGTGCACGTGGCCCTCATGCGAGCGGAGCGGCAGCGCCAGGAAATCGGTGACACCCTCGGCGCGAAACTTGTCGAGGAAGGAGAAATCCATCGGGCAGTCCGGGTCGCCGAGTCGGCGGCGGAGCGGCCGGCCAGTCTGGGACACTTGCTTGATCGGGCTGGTCTGGTATTCCGGATTGTCGAACAGCTCGTAGCCGACGGTCTCGGAGGTGACGCCGGTCTTCGGGTGCCAGATGAAGCGGCGGCCGAGAATCACCGGGTGCAGGATGCGCACGAAGATCGCGCCGTGGATCAACGCGACTCCGCCGGCCGTGAGCCGCACGCAGGTCTCGCGCAGTGCGTCCTCGGCGAGCGGCGCGTTGGGGCAGCCGTCGTTCAGCCATTCGATGGTTTCGGCGAGCGCGCGTTGATCGATCGGAGGAGCCATGCGGCGCCGACTCTAGGAGAGCCGCGCATCGGAGGCAACGTTACGCAGTCAGGCCGCGGCCGAGGTCTCGATGGCCGTGCCGGGAAGCAGCAGCTGCACGGTGGTGCCGTGGCCGGGCGAGCTTGCGATCTGCAGCGTGCCGCCCAGCAGAAGCATCATGCGGTTCGCAAAGTAGAGGCCCAGCCCTGAGCCCTCATGGCGCCGGTCGAGCCCGCCCTTCACCTGGGTGAAAGCGGCGACGACGTTCTTCAGCTCGCTGTCAGCGATGCCAATTCCGTCGTCCTCGACCGCGATGATCACGCCGTGATCTGGACCCGGCACGGCACGCAGGACGATGCTGCCCGATGGGCCGGTGAACTTGACCGCGTTGGAGAGCAGCTTGTCGATCACCTTGCCGAGCGCCTGGCGGTCGGCGCGCATCGCCTCCAGGCCCGGCGCCGCCTCGAAGCGGAGGCTGCGGTCGCCGCAGGGCTCGCTTTCCCGGGCGCGGGCCACGCAGCCGGCCAGGAGGCTTCGGAGCTCGAACGCGTCGGGGCGAATCTGGTACTGCTCGGCTTCGATCTTCGCGATGTCGATGATGTTGTTGACGAGGTCCAGCAGCCGGATGCCGCCGCTGTGGATGTCGGCCGCGTATTCGGCGTATTTCAGATTGCCGATCGGGCCGCTGCGCTGCTCGGCAATGATGGTCGAGAAGCCGATGATGGCGGAGAGCGGCGTGCGGAGCTCGTGGCTGATCCGCGCCAGGAACTCGTCCTTCGCCGTGGTTGCAGCCTTCAATTCGCGCAGCGTCTGCTCGCGTGCCACCTCGATCGCCCGCCGCGCGCTCTCGTCGCGGAAGGTCACGATCCAGACCTCGCCGCCATCTGCCCCTTGCGATTCCCCGCCATGCGATCGCGAGACCGCGATCGCGAGGGCGAGGTCCCGGCCAGCCGCGTCCTTCACCGCGAGCTCGCGCACGGGCGGTCCTTCGAGCGGCTCCAGGGGAACGCCTGGCAGCACCTCGGTCGCGTAGCGACCGAGCAGCTGCTGCGGATCGCGGTCGAGGAGCCGGCCGGCGGCGGCGTTGGCGAGCGCAATCTTGCGGTCGGCGCCGACGATCACAATGCCGTCGAAGCTGTCCTTGAACACCACCTCCATCAGCGCCGTCTGTCGGGCTGCGGAGCTTCTCATCTGCAGCGCTACCCGCCCAAGGCGCTCCGCCTCGCGGATCAACGCCTGCAGCATGCCCGCGACAACGGCGGCGAGCCAGGGTGCGGTCTCGAGCGCAACGGCGAATACGCCTTGCAGCAGGAAGCCGAGGCCGAGCACGAGCGCGGTCTCGCCCAGCGCAAGTCCGAGAGTCAGCCGCCACGATCGCCCACTCGACCAGCAGGCGAGTGCGGTGATCACCAGCAGACCGGCCAGCGTCCAAAGAGCTCCGGCCGGATGAATCGCGCGCCCGAGGGCCAGCGTCTCGTAGGCCAGCGCCTGGATCTCCACCCCGGCGAGCAGTCCGCGCGCCGGCACCGAGAAACGGTCGCCAAGCTCGAGCGCCGTGGCGCCGACCAGGATCTTGCGGCCGGCCACCAGCTTGGGATCGAAATTGCCGGTCAGGACATCGACATAGGAGAGGCGGGCGATGCTTTGCGGATCGATGCCGTAGTCGATGGCGAACTCATTGGCCTGCGATCCCACGAGTGCCGCCCCCTTTGGCGCCGCGAGAACGGCCGCCATGGTCATAGGTCGATCGGGCAGTCGGTCTTCGACCAGGCGATAGCGCCTCGGCCGCCCATCGGCATCGGCGAAGACGTTCACCAGACCGATCCGCGCGTGCTCGGCAAACGCGGCGAGCGGCGCACTGTGGCTGAGAACAGTACCGTCGGGTCGGTTGGCGACTTGGGCGAAGGCGGCGAGGATCACCTTGCGGTCGGCGGCCTGGATCGCCTGCGCCAAGGCGGTATCGCCCGCCGGCGCCGAGGCGGCGCTGAAATCGACGTCGAAGGCGATCGTGTCGGCACTCGTTGTGGCCAGGCGCTGGATCAGTGCCGCATGGAATGCGCGAGACCAGGGCCAGCTGTTCAGCCGCTCCAAGCTACGGCTGTCGATCTCGACCAGTGTGATGTCGTTGCCGGCGCGGTGGGCAAACAGGGAGAAACCGAGGTCGGAAAGGGCGCGGTCCGCGGGGACAAAGGCGCCGCTGAGGTAGGCAAGAGCGATCGCGGTTCCCAGCAGGACAGTCCAGACCGCCGCTCGAAACCGCGCCAATCCCTTTGTCAGGCGCCCCCAGGCCGCATGCATGATGATCCGGAGATCAGACTCCAGGCGTGCGGAACACGTCAGTTACCGCTGTTCCCATGACCGTTGCCGTTGCCGTTCCCGTTGCCATTGCCGTTTCCACCGCCGTTGCCGTTGCCATTCCCGTTGCCGTTGCCATTCCCGTTGCCGTTGCCGTTGCCGTTGCCATTCCCGTTGCCGTTCCCGTTGCCGGACGAACCGCTGCTGCCACTGGAACTGGAACTTGAGCTGGAGCTGTCACCGGCACCGCTCGACGCGGCGGCGCCGACACTGACGCTGCCGCCGTTGTCGCTGCCGACCGAGCCGGTCTCGCCGGCGCCGACCGATGAGGACTGGCCACTGCGGCGGTCCCGGGCCACGACCCGGCCTTCGATCACGGTCACGGCGCTCTTCGATCCGTTGGAAACGACCCTGAACGTCGTGCCCTTGACGATGGTCGCCAGCATCGGCGTATCGACCTCGAAATGCGGCGCCGGTCCCTTGGTCACGTGGTACTGCACCTGGCCGTAAGGTTCCTGGACCAGGGTCTGGTTCTCCGGCTGCGGATCGACGATCACGATCTCGCTGTTCTCGGACAGGGTCATGAGATCCTCGCCGCGCGAGAGCACCAGCGCGCCGCCGGACTTCGTCGTCAGGCGATCGCCGGCGCCGAGGCTGGCGCCGATCACCACCGCCGTCGGCTCGCCGACCGCGCCATGGGTGACAAAGGCGTTGGCCGCGACCACCGCCTGCCAATCCACCGACTGGCTCGCCACCAGCGAGTGCGCGCACAGCGTGACCAAGGCGAGGCTCGCGCCGGCCAGGCGGAGGGTGAAGGTACGGCTCATCGGATCTCTCTCCGGGAGGGATTCATCCATGCGAAGACGCCGCCGGTCGGCTGCATAACCTTGCATTCGGCGGCGCGCGGACCACGCTGTCTCAGAAGTCCTAAAAACGGCTTAATTCCTGTTCCCGAATCACATTCGGATGGGCCGGAAGTCCGCGGCATTTGGCCTGCATTTGAGCGATCCTGATGCGGTCCCCTGATATCGCTGGCGCTCCCCATCGGGGCCAAGGCCTGCTACAAGGCGCCGCATGGCCGAGCCGAACGTCATCGCCGGGATCGATCGCGCAGCCCTCGCCGCCCTGCGGGCACGCGAGGACACGGCCTTCCGTGAGCGCACCCCGAAATCCCGGGCCTGGCTCGACCGGGCGCGGGCCAGCATGCCGAACGGCGTGCCGGTCGCCTGGATGGCCGGCCTCTTTCGGCCTGGGCCGGTGGTCGCGGCTGGCGGCGCCGGCGCCTGCTTCACCGATATCGACGGCAACCGCTATTGCGATTTCAATGTCTGCGATCTGGCCATGACCATGGGCTACGGGCCCGAGCCGATCGTCGAGGCGGTGGCGCGGGCGGTCCGGGACGGCGCGCATTTCCTGCTCCCCGTCGAGGACGCGCTCGCGGTCACCGAGGCGCTGGCGCGCCGGGTCGGCCTGCCGGCCTGGCAGTTCACGCTTTCCGCCTCGGCCGCCAACACCGAGGTGATCCGCATTGCGCGCTTCATCACCGGGCGATCCAAGATCCTGATCTTCGACGGCCAGTATCACGGCCATATCGAGGAGTCGCTGGTGACGGATCGTGGCGAGGGGACCGTACCGATCCAGCTCGGCCTGTCGGCGAAGGCGGCACAGGATTCGGTGATCGTGCCGTTCAACGATCTTGCCGCCGCCGAGGCCGCACTCCAGCGGCACGAAATCGCGCTCGTGCTGACCGAGCCGGCGCTCACCAATTGCCTGCTGGTCGAGCCCGAGCCCGGCTTTCTCGAAGGCCTCCACGCGCTCGCGCAGCGTCATGGCGCGCTGCTCTGCCTCGACGAGGCGCATAGCTTCCAGTTCGCCTATGGCGGCCTGGTGGGGAGCCGCAGGCTTGCCTGCGACTTCGTCACCCTGGGCAAGGGCCTCGGCACCGGCATCTCCTTCGCGCTCTATGGCATGACTCGCGCTATCGCCAATGTGATGGAGCAGCATCTCGACATCGACATCGGACCGCGGGGCCTCGCGACCGGTGGCACGACCTATGGCAGCGCCGTCGCGATCGCCGCGGCCAAGGCGGCTCTCGAAGAGGTGCTGACCGAGGAGAACTACGCGCGGCTGGAGCGGCTCGGCACGCGGCTGGCCGACGGGCTCGACGCGATCTTCCAGCGCCACGGGCTTGCCTGGAAAGCCTTCCGCCTCGGCCCGCGCTCCGGCTATTGCCTGGAGCCCGACTTCCCGCGCAACGCCGCCGAGGCGGCCCGGTCGATCGATGTGGCGCTGATCGACGCGCGCCGCGCCTTCATGGCCAATCGCGGCCATTGGGACGCCGTCGCCTCCGCCGGTCCCCAGGTCTCCTTCGCCCACGACGCGGCCGACATCGACCGCTATCTCGGCGACGCCGATCGGTTCGTGACGGCCCTCACAAGCTGACGCATCTCCACAACTGTCATTTGCAGCGACTCCCGGCCAGCCGGTAAGCTCGCCGGTCAAGCCGCCCGCAACGGGCCGCGTCCGGACGGGGAGGGTAAGATGCCGAAGGGACTGCTCGAGCTTTCAGGCACGATCGATCTCAGTCAGTTCTGGCCGACCGGCGAATCCGATGCCGACACGGTCAAGGTCAAGGTTGCCGGCGTGGATGCTTTCCGCTTCCGCCCGAATGACGACGCGCCGATGAACGCAACCCACGCCTTCAATGATGCGGTGGTCAAGGGCCAGGGCAGCAAGCCCTGCATCGACAAGAATGGCCGCGTCACCATCCGCCTCCAGGGAATCGACGCGCCGGAGCTGCATTACCTGCCGACGGCGCCGACGCTCAACAAGAAGAAGCCGACCGACGCCCAGAAGGCGAAGTTCAAGGCCGCGAACGGCAATTTCCGCCAGCATCTCGGCGAGACCGCCGCCATGGCCCTCGGCAAGTTCCTCACCCAGGCGGGGACCGGCACCATCGACTGCGTGGTCAGGACCGCGGTCGACGAGCCGAGCGACGTCTTCGACATGTTCGGCCGCTTCATCGGCAGCATCATCGTCGATATCGGCGGCGCCGAGCAGGACGCCAATCTCTGGCTCTGCCGCAACGGCTGGGCCTACCCCACCTTCTATTCCTCGATGAACGCGGATGAGATCACCGAGCTGCTGGACCTCGCCAAGCAGGCGAAGAAGGCGAAGCTCGGCATCTGGAAGTCCGACAGCAGCGATCTCAACGTCTTTGACGACCAGTTGCGGTTCCGCGATCATGGCCAGCCCGATCCGGCCGCCGATCGCGGCCCGGTCTTCATGCCGAAGCTGTTCCGCCGCCGTTCGACCTACGGCGTAACGAAGAAGGCCGGCATGACCAAGGCGAACTTCAAGGCCTATCTTGCCATGGAGCCGGATGCCTGCGTGCCCACCGAGGAGTTCCTGGACGCCGGCATCACCGCGGTGAAGCAGCGCCACCTCGACGAGTTCGTCGACAACAAGGGCAAGTTCCTGGTGAGCGCCGGCGATCTGGTCTTCCAGGAAGGGAAGTCCAAGGTGGTCGGCAAGGACGGCAAGCCGGCGCACTGGTAGCGCCGGCCCGCCTCCGGGTCCTCGACGCCGAATTGAGCGGCGGCGCCGGCCCTGCTATCAAGAGCCATGAACGAGTTCGACCTCATCATCATCGGCGCGGGTGCGGCGGGCATCGCCGCGGCCCATGCGGCGCGCGACGCCAAGCTGAAAGCCATCGTGCTGGAGGCGCAGGACCGGGTCGGCGGCCGCGCCTTCACCGATTTCGAGAGCTTCACCCGTCCCTTCGACCACGGCTGCCAGTGGCTGCATGCCGCCAGCATCAACCCGCTGACCCCGATCGCGCAACGACACGGTTTCCGCTATCGGCACGATCCGATCGATCTTCGCATTCATGACGGCCACTGGTGGCTGAGCGACGCGATCTCCGCCGAATATGCCGCGATGTATGGCGAGACCTACGCGCGGATCGACGCCGCGGGCGAGCGCGGAGAAGACATCGCCGCCTCGGCCTGCATAGACCAGGGTAACCGGTGGGCGCCGCTGTTCCGCCGCGGTTTCGCGCCTTACATCTCGCGCGAGCCTGAGCATGCCTCGGTCTACAACCTCGCCCGGTTCAACGACACCGGCGAGAACTGGCCGATCGAGGACGGCTACGGCGCCCTCATCAAGGCGCTGGCCGATGAGGTGAAGCGCGCGGTCGAGATTCGCCTCTCCTGCCCGGTGAAGTCGATCGACTGGGGCAGCGATGCGGTGATGGTCGGCACCCTCGACGGCATGCTGTTCGCCAAGGCGGCGCTGATCACGGTCTCGACCGCGGTCTTGGCCGGCGAGCGGCTGAAGTTCTTCCCGCTGCTCCCCGACTGGAAACGGGAGGCGATCCAGAAGACGCCGCTCGGCTTCGCCGAGAAGATCGGCTTCGAGTTCGCCCACGATCCCTTCGTCGGCCTCGAGACCCATTTCGCGCTGATGGACTGGGCGGACGCGCCCACCGCGGCGTTCCACGTGCATCCGTTCGATCGCCCGATGGCAACGCTCTACACCGGCGGCGATTTCGCGCGCGATCTGGCGCTGGCCGGCGATGCCGCCTCGATCGATCTCGCCAAGGCGCTGCTGGCCAAGTTGTTCGGCGCCGACATCCTGAAGGATATCACGCGCAGCAAGGT
>DATKMF010000040.1:0-3639 GCA_035542015.1 Candidatus Cybelea sp. | reverse complement strand
CAACACCAATGACGTGGTCGGCGACTATGCCCGCGCCGACAAGGCGCAGACCGAGAAGGCGATCGCCGCCGCCAAGGCGGCCTTCCCGGCCTGGGCGCGCTCCACCCCGCAGGAGCGCTATGACGCGCTGAACAAGATTTCCGCCGAGATCCTGGCGCGAAAGGAGGAGCTCGGGCGGCTGTTGTCGCGCGAGGAAGGCAAGACGCTGCCCGAGGGTATCGGCGAAGCCGGCCGCGCCGGGCAGATCTTTGCGTTCTTTGCCGGCGAAGCGCTGCGGCTCTCCGGCGAGAAGGGTCCCTCGGTGCGGCCCAATCTCGAGGTCGAGATCACCCGCGAGCCCATGGGCGTCGTCGGCATGATCACGCCGTGGAATTTCCCGATCGCGATCCCCGCCTGGAAGATCGCGCCTGCGCTCTGCTACGGCAACACCGTGGTGTTCAAGCCGGCCGAGCTCGTGCCGGGCTCCGCGCATGCGCTGTCCGAGATCATTGCGCGCTCCGGCCTGCCGGCCGGCGTGTTCAACCTCGTGGTCGGCTCTGGCTCGGTGGTCGGCCAGACCTTGCTCGAGCACCCCGACGTCGCCGCGATCTCCTTCACCGGCTCGGTCGCAACGGGGCGCAAGATCGCGCAGGCCTGCGTGATGTCCCCGGCGATGAAGAAATTCCAGCTCGAGATGGGCGGCAAGAATCCGCTCGTCGTGCTCGACGATGCCGACCTCAAGGTTGCGGTCGAAGCCGCCACCAACGGCGCCTATTTCTCCACGGGACAGCGCTGCACGGCTTCGTCGCGGCTGATCGTCACCGAAGGCATCCATGACCGCTTTGTCGAGGCCATGGCCGCGCGGCTGAAGGGCCTGAATGTCGACGATGCGCTGAAGCCCGGCGTGCATCTCGGCCCTGTGGTTGACCAGAGCCAGCTCGACCAGGATTTGCGCTATCTCAAGATCGGCAAGGACGAAGGTGCGAAGCTCTATTGGGGCGGCGAGCTGCTCAACCGCGAGACGCCGGGCTTCTATCTGCAGCCCGCGCTGTTCACCGAGACGACGAACACCATGCGCATCGCGCGCGAGGAGATCTTTGGCCCCGTCGCCTGCGTCATTCGCGCCAAGAATTACGACGAGGCGTTGGCGATCGCCAACGACACCGAATTCGGGCTTGCCTCGGGCATCTGCACCAGCAGCCTGAAATACGCCACCCACTTCAAGCGCAACAGCGAGGCCGGCATGGTGATGGTCAACCTGCCGACCGCCGGCGTCGACTACCACGTCCCCTTTGGCGGCCGCAAAGGCTCGAGCTACGGAGCGCGCGAACAGGGCGCCTATGCCAAGGAGTTTTATACGGCCGTCAAGACCGCCTACACCTATCCGGTCTGACAGGGAGCGGCGCGCATGAAGCACGCGACAGCAGCGGTCGAGCAGCCCCGCTACATCAAGCTCAACCCGCGCGACAATGTCGCGATCGTGGTCAATGATTTCGGCCTGCCGGCGGGCTCGCGCTTCGCCTGCGGGCTGGAGCTGAAGAGCTTCGTGCCGCAGGGCCACAAGACCGCGCTGGTCGATCTGCCTGCGGGCGCGCCGATCATCAGGTATGGCGAGGTGATCGGCACTGCCGCCGCGCCGATGGAAGCCGGCGAATGGGTGGATGAGGCGCGCATCCGCATGCCCGAGGCGCCCTCGCTCGACAATCTTGAGATTGCAACCGCCGTGCCGCCCGTCCTGCCGCCGCTCGAAGGCTACACCTTCGAGGGCTATCGCAACCCGGATGGATCGGTCGGCACCAAGAATATCCTGGCTATCTCGACCTCGGTGCAATGCGTGAGGGGCACGCTCGAATATGCCATCAAGCGCATCCGCTCCGAGCTGCTGCCGAACTATCCAAATGTCGACGACGTGGTCGCGATCACCCACGCCTATGGCTGCGGTGTGGCGATCACTGCGCCCGATGCCGTGGTGCCGATCCGCACACTGCAGAACCTCGCGCTCAACCCGAATTTCGGCGGCGAGGTCATGGTGGTCGGCCTCGGCTGCGAGAAGCTTGTGCCCGAGCGTCTCTTGCCCGAGGGCGTCGATAATTCGGTTCTGCGCATGCAGGACGAATCTTTTGACGGCTTTGGCGCCATTGTCGATGGAATCCTCGCCATGGCCGATGCGCGGCTCAAGGTGCTCAACCAGCGCAAGCGCGAGACCTGCCCGGCCTCCGACCTCGTCATCGGCCTGCAATGCGGCGGCAGCGACGCGTTCTCCGGCGTGACCGCCAATCCCGCCGTCGGCTTTGCCGCAGATCTTCTGGTGCGCGCCGGTGCGACCGTGATGTTCTCCGAAGTAACCGAAGTGCGCGACGCCATCCAGCTCCTGACGCGCCGCGCGGTCAACGCGGATGTCGGCCGCGCGCTGGTGCGCGAGATGGCGTGGTACGATGCCTATCTCGCGCGCGGCGGCTCTGATCGCAGCGCCAACACGACGCCCGGCAACAAGAAGGGCGGGCTTGCCAATATCGTGGAAAAATCGCTCGGCTCCATCGTCAAATCCGGCTCGAGCGCGATCGCCGGCGTGCTCGCGCCGGGCGAGAAGGCGCGGCAGAAGGGCATGCTGTTCGCGGCAACGCCCGCCTCCGACTTCATCTGCGGCACGCTGCAGCTTGCCTCGGGCATGACGCTGCAGGTTTTCACCACCGGTCGCGGCACGCCCTATGGCCTGCAGGCCGCCCCCGTCATCAAGGTCGCAACCCGCAGCGAGCTGGCACGGCGCTGGAAGGACCTGATCGATTTCGACGCCGGCCGCATCGCCTCCGGCGAGATGACCATCGAGGACGCCGGCTGGGAGCTGTTCCGCCTGATCCTCGAGGTCGCCTCGGGCCGCACCAAGGTCTGGTCCGACCGCTGGGGCATCCACAACGACCTCACGCTGTTCAATCCGGCCCCGGTGACGTGAACTCCTCCCTCTCGCCACTCTTGGCGGGGCGAGGGTCGGGGTGAGGGGCTGCCTCCACGAGCGCGATTCATGGAGAGGCCCCTCACCCGCGAGGCGATCGGACTCGCAGTGAGCGAGTGCTCAATAAGCCAGATTCAATTTTCAAACAGCCACTCGGAGCGAAAGCCGGGCCCTGCCGGTCGCGAAAGGCTTCATCGCCGAGCGCTATATCGAGATGCTGGTGATCGAGACCGAGATCGAGCCGATGCTGGAGCGCTTTGCGAGCTACACGCCGCCGCCGCAGAAGTGGCAGGTGCCGAAGCCGTGAGTGAGCTCACGGTCGCACCACCTCAGGCAATGCAGAAGCAGCACTCGTTGTCCTCGCCTGCTCCGCCGCGGGCCGTCCCGCACATGGGATGATGGCGCCGGCTGCAATCGCCGATAGTCCGATCGAGACGAACATCGGCGTTGGGCTCTGGTAGACCTGCTGCAACACGCCCGCGACCAGCGGCCCGAGAATGGCGCCGACCCGCGCGATTGCGAGCTCCATGCCGACGGCGGTGGCGCGCACGCCGGTCTCGTAAGAGGTGGCGGTGAAATTGTTGAGCACGAATTGCGCGCCGATGATGCAGAATCCGGCCAGTGCCACCGCCGTGACGTTCACCGCATGGGTGTTGAACGCGACCAGCGCCAGCACGCTGAGCCCGCCGACGGCCCACCACAGACCGAGC
>DATKMF010000039.1:0-6809 GCA_035542015.1 Candidatus Cybelea sp. | reverse complement strand
ACCTCGCCATAGACGCGCTGGCCTTCGTTGCGGGCGCGGATGATCGCCTCCACCGCCTCCTTGCAGGAATTGTGGACGATGTAGAGCGGGTTGCCGATCACCTGGGCGACGCGGATCGCGCGGTTGGCGGCCTCGCCCTCGACCTCGGGCGGGCGAGACATCGGATGGCCCTCGGGCCCGGTGATGCCCTTCTTGACGAGCTCGTTCTGGAGATGGAAGACGAGCTCGCCGTTCTCGGCATGCACCGTCGGGATGGCGCCCAATTCCAGGCAGCGCTGGAAGCTCTTCACCAGGTTCTCGTCCGGCACCATGATGGCGTTCTTGTAGGCCATGAAATGCTTGAAGGAGTTCACCCCCTTCTCGCGCGCCAACGTGCCCATGTCCTCATAGACCTGATCGCTCCACCAGGTGACCGCGACATGGAAGGAATAATCGGCGCAGGATTTCTCCGCCCAGCTCCGCCATTCGTTGTAGGCCGTCATCAATGAGGTGTTGGGCGACGGGATCACGAAATCGATGATCATGGTCGTGCCGCCGGCGAGAGCCGCCGCGGTGCCGGTGAAGAAATCCTCGCTGGCGACCGTGCCCATGAAGGGCAGCTGCATATGGGTATGGGGATCGATGCCGCCCGGCATCACGTATTGCCCGCCGGCATCGACCACCCGGGCCCCCGATGGTGCCGCGAGGTTCTCGCCCACGGCCTTGATCCTGCCCTCGTCGCAGAGGACATCGGCGCGGAACATCTGTTCGGCGGTGACGACCGTACCACCCTTGATCAGCACGGACATGGCGCACTCCCTTGGAAATTGATGCCGCGCGGCGTTCGGACTCCCCGCGGGCGATTTGAGGAAATCTTACCCCCTTTGGGCCATCTGGGAAGTCCCCTGGGAAGTTCCTTGGGAAGTGGTCCCGTCCATGGTTCGCTTGCAGCCCCACTTTGGGGATGCAAGCCCTTGTTCATGTGACAGTTTCGTTGTTAGCTACCGGCCAACACGGGCGGCCAATAATGAAAACCTCGGGCATATTCGGCAATATGAGTCAGGAGGCGATCGTCTTCCTGCTGACGACGGCCCTTTTCCTCGTTTCGTCGATCTTTCTTCCGGGCTTCCTCTTCAAAGACGGGTTCGCCGGCTTCGTCCACAACGGCTGGCGCTGGAGCGATTGGCAGATCGCGAACATCATCGCCATCGTCCGCGCGGTGAGCGTGCTGGGCGTCCTGGCGGTGGGGATGGGGATCGTGATCATCGGCCGCGGGATCGACCTCTCGGCCGTCGCCATCATGGCGATGTCGGTCGCCTGGTACCTGCAGATGCTCCAGGACGGTGTGCCGGGCGGCGAGGCGCTCGCCTTCGCGCTGGGCGGTG
This sequence comes from Candidatus Cybelea sp., assembly GCA_035542015.1. Taxonomy (GTDB): domain Bacteria; phylum Pseudomonadota; class Alphaproteobacteria; order Dongiales; family Dongiaceae; genus Dongia. Next base: position 5,445 of record DATKMF010000039.1, on the reverse strand, counting down.
TCATCCTGATCGGGCTGATCAACGGCTTCCTGATCGCCTATGCCGACATCCCGGCGATCTTCACCACCCTCGCCACTGGCTATTTCGTCTACGGTTTCGCGCGCTCCCAGCTGGTGCACCAGGACGCGACCGCCGTGCCGGCCGGGAACTGGATCGACCAGCTCGGCCAGATCCACCTCGTGGCGATTCCCGTCGAGGTGTTCTTCTTCTCCGGGATCGCCGTTGCCGGCTTCCTGTTCCTGCGCTTCACCAAGTGGGGCCGCTACGTCTACCTGATGGGCGACAACTTCCTGGCCGCGCGCAACATGGGCATCCCGGTGCGGCCGATGACGGTGCTGCGCTATGCGATGTCGGCGCTGATCGCTTTCTCAGCCGGCGCGCTCACCGCCTCCAGCCTGCACAGCATGAACGTGCGGGTGATCAACTCCAACCTGCTCTACGACGTGATCCTGGTGGTGGTGATCGGCGGCATCGGCCTTTCCGGCGGCAAGGGCGGCATGCGCAACGTGGTCGTGGGCGCCCTTTTGATCGGCATCATGCAGAACGCCATGACCATCATAGACATTTCCAATATCTACCAGAACCTCATCAAGTCGATCATCCTGCTGGTCGCCATCGTGGTGGACAGCCTGGTGAACCCGCGCGACGAGCAGACCGCGCAGCAGGGCGACATCTGAAGTGCAAAAACGAAACCACGAACAGGAAGGGAGAGGAACATGAGATTGAAGCAATTGATGGCCGCCGCGGCCTTTACGGTGCTGGGCACGATCGCGGTCAACGGCACCGCCCGGTCCGATGACGTCGGCACCCAGGACCCGGGCGCCGCACCCTATGAGCAGGCGCTCAAAGGCAAGAAGGTCGTGCTGATCCCGATGGCCATGGGTTTCGACCTGGCGCAAGGCTGGGCCGCCTATCTGAAGCATGAGGTGGAGGCCTGGGGCGGCACCTTCGAGACCCGCGACCCGGACTGGAAGACCGATGTGCAGGCCCAGGCGATCTCCGACATCATCAACGGCGACCAGAAGCCTGACGTGCTGGTGATCCACTCGCCGGACATGAACTCCTTCAGCAAGACCCTGAAGAAGGCGCAGTCTCTCGGCATCTATGTGGTGCTGGTGGACAATCCGATGAGCTTTCCGGCCGACGCCTTCGTCGGCAGCAACTGGTACCATCTCGGCCAGCTTGAAGCCGGCGCTGCCGTCGATGCCTGCAAGGGGAAGTCGGGCAAGGTCGGCCTCGTCCAGGGCGATGCCGCGAATGCCTCGTCGATCTACCAGTACAATGGCATCATGCAGGTGCTGAAGCAGCATTCCGACATCAAGGTGGTGGCAGAGCCGTTCTCCAACTGGGATCCGACCCAGTCGCGCACGGTGACGACGACCATGCTGCAGCAGAACCCCGACGTCTGCTCGATCATCGACTTCTGGGACGGCGACGCGACCGGCGCCTCGGCGGCCATCAAGGATGCCAAGCTCGACGGCAAGGTGGCGCTCGTCACCACCGGCGGCGGCGAGACCGTGGACTGCAAGGCGCTGGAGGACGGCACCTTCTACGCCGTCGTCATGACCGAGCTCGCCGGCCAGTCGCGCGACATGAACGCCGTCATCAAGTTCCTGCTGCAGAGCGGCCAGAAGCCCGGCAGCTCCAAGACCTACATCTACACCTTGGAGAAGGCGACCACGAAGGCCGACTTGAAGCCCGACACCTGCTGGGACGTGAAGCAGCTGCAGGCGGGGCAGTTCTGAACGTCCTTTAGAACCGGGAGCGGCACCGACGAGGGCCGCTCCCGTTTCGTTATCCGGATCTGCTCATGACCCTTCGCGAGCGGGCGCTGCGCCTGCGCTACAACACGATTCCCGATCACCTGATCGGCGAGATCCTGACCAAGCGCTGGACCGACAACGCCATTCCGTTCGTCGCCATGGTGGTCGTCGTCGCCTATTTCGGCAGCCACATCCCCGGCTTCTTCAAGCCCTCCTCCTTGAGCGATTCCACGCGCCAGCTCGGCGAGTTCTCCATCGTCGTGACCGGCCTCACCATCGTCATCCTCGGCGGCGGCATCGACCTCTCGGTGGGCTCCATCTTCGCGCTCGCCAACTTCGCCGCGGTCGGCGCCTTCTTCGTCTGGAACCAGCCGGTCTGGGTCTGCTTCCTCGCATCGATGCTGGTCGGGCTCATCTTCGGCTGCGTCAACGGCTACCTGATCGGCTACATGCGCCTCCGCGCCTTCCTGACGACGCTGGTCACCTTGATCATCGGCCGCGCGATCTTCGACATCCTGATCGTCCAGTACAACACCGCCATCCAGACCTCCTCCGCCACCTCCGATCTCTGGGACTTCATCGGCGACGGCTCGGTGCTCGGCGATGCCTGGCCCAACGGCCCGTCGATCGCCGTCGCGTGCGCCTTCGTGATCGCCATCATCGCGCATATCGTGATCACCCGGTCCCGACCGGGCTGGCACATGCTGGCGGTCGGCGGCTCGCGGCGCTCGGCGCACAACGCCGGCATCCGCGTGCGGCGCACCGTCTTCATGACCTATGTGATCTCCGGCCTCTGCTCCGGTCTTGCGGGCTTTCTCATCGCCTGCCGCCTGAGCGGCGCCGGCCCCGGAACCGGCGGTGGTCTCGAGATCACGGCGCTGACCGCCTGCGTCGTCGGTGGCAACAGCTTGGGCGGCGGACGGGGCTCCATCGCCAAGGCGCTGATGGGCGCCATCGCCGTGCTGGTGATGATGAACGGCCTGATCCGCCTCGCCTATGGCACCGGCTTCAACCAGATGGTACTGGGCCTGATGCTGGCGGCGGCGGTGCTGCTCGATATCCGCTGGCTGAAGAACCGGCACAAGGTGCTGGACGAGGTCTATGTGACGCCGGTCCATCACCGGATGGACGACGCGCAATCCGCTTTGCCCGGCTCCGGCAGCCCCTATGCGCTGAACAACGAGATCTCGCGCACGGAATACATCGGCCTCGACGAGCTGGAAGGCCCCGAGGACGTGATCCTCGACCGCGACGACCATCTCTACTGCGGCACGCGGCACGGCGAGATCGTCCGCTTCTTCGCCCCGGACTACAAACGCTCGGAGGTCTTCGCCCATACCGGCGGCTTCCCGCTCGGCCTCGCCTTCGACCGGGCCGGCAACCTGATCTCCTGCGTCGGCGCGATGGGCCTCTACGCGATCGCGCCCGACCGCACGGTGACGCGGCTCTCGGCCGAGACCCAGCGCTCCTGGACCTCGATCGTCGACGACGCCCGCCTGCGCGATCCCAACGATTGCGACATCGCGCCCGACGGCCGGATCTTCTTCACCGATTCGACCACCCGCTACGACGCCCATGAATGGGCCCTGGATTCGATCGAGAGCCGCCCGACCGGCCGCCTGCTCTGCTACGACCCGAAGACGAAGAAGACCACGACCGTGCACGGCGGGTTGCGCTATGCCAACGGCGTCTGCCTCGCCCATGACGGCAAGTCGTTCTTCATCGCCGAATCCTGGGCCTGCTCGGTGCACCGCTATTGGATCGAGGGGCCGAAGGCCGGCACCATGGAATGCGTGATCAAGGACATGCCGGGCTATCCCGACAACATCAACCGCGCCTCCGACGGCAACTACTGGATGGCCTGGCTCGGCATGCGCACGCCGAGCTTCGATCTCGCACTCCGCCATCCCGGCATGCGCAAGCGGATGACCCGCAACCTGCCGCAGGACGACTGGCTGTTTCCCAACATCAACACCGGCGGCGTCGTCAAGTTCGACGAGACCGGCCGCATCGTCGGCACGCTCGGCGACCTGACCGGCGTCTCGCATCCCATGGTCACCTCGATGCGCGAGCACAAGGGCTGGCTCTATATCGGCGGCATCCTCAACAACCGCGTGGGCCGGTTCCGCATCCCCAACGCCGATCCGAGCTGGACGGCACCGGTGGCCTATTGGGGCGCGCGGAAATGATCTTCGACCCGATCCTCGACATCTTCCGCGGCAAGGCGATCACCATCCCGCCGATGGATGGTGCGCTGAAGCCGAACACCGGGCTCGACGACGCGCCGGCGGCGCTCGAGATCGCGGCGCCGGACAATCTCTGCGCCGATGGCGAGCGTCTCGTCTTCTCCTCCGGGAACCAAGTCCTCTCGCTGCAACCCGGCGGCGGCGCGCAGCCGGTCCAAAGCTTCGACGCGCCGGTGACCGCCCTCGCCCTCTCGCCCGCCGGCGATCTCGCGATCGGCCTCGACAACGGCGAGATCGGATTGATGCCCCGCAACGGCCAGCCGCGCGAGCTGCCGGCACCCGGCGGCTTGCGCTGTCCGACCGCGCTCGCCTTCGACGCGGCGGGTGCGCTCATCGTGGCGCAGGGCTCGGCGCTGCATCCGGCCTCGGACTGGGCGGTCGATCTCATGTCCAAGAATGCCGGCGGCTCGCTCTGGCGCCTCGATGCCGGCGGCAACGCCACCTGCCTCGCCAGTGGCCTCGCCTTCCCCTATGGGCTCCTGGTCTTGAGCGAGAGCCACGGCATCGTGGTCTCCGAGAGCTGGGCGCATCGGCTGATCGGCATCCCGGGGCACTCGGGATCCAACGGGGGCGATCGCAAGCCGGAGCCGATCCTGGCGAAGCTGCCAGGCTATCCTGCGCGCCTCACGCCGGCATCGGATGGCGGCGCCTGGCTGGCGCTCTTCGCCCCGCGCAACCGGCTGATCGAGTTCACCCTGCTGGAGGACGCGTACCGCACGCAGATGATGCAGGACGTGAAGCGGGAATACTGGATCGCGCCGGCGCTCGCCTCGGGCACCAGCTTCCTCGAACCGCTGCAATGCGGCGGGGTGAAGACCATGGGCATCCACAAACCCTGGTCGCCCTCGCGCTCCTATGGGCTGGTGGTAAAGCTCGATGCATCGCTGCGCCCGGTCGCCAGCTTCCACAGCCGCGCCAATGGACGACGCCACGGCATCACCGCCGTCGCCGAGCTCCGGGGCCGCGTCTTCGCCGCCTCCAAGGGCGGCAACGCGATCCTCGATCTCGGCCCGGCCGCGGCGATCGGAGGCTGAGCCGATGGACGCGATCATCGAGATGCGCAAGATCACCAAGCTCTATCGCGGCGTGCCAGCCGTGAAAGAGGTCGATTTCGATCTGCGCAAGGGCGAGATCCACGCGCTCCTGGGCGAGAACGGCGCCGGCAAGTCCACCCTGACCAAGGTGATGGCCGGCGTCATCACGGCGACCAGCGGCAGCATGATCTGGCGCGGCAGGGAGGTGAGCTTCGCCACACCGTTCGAGGCGCTGGAACAAGGCATCGCCATGGTGTTCCAGGAAACCAGCCTGGTCCCCTCGATGACCGTCGCGCAGAATCTCTATCTCGGCAGCGAGAAGTTCCTGAACCGCCTGCGCGGCATCTACATCTCGGCCCAGCAGTTCCTGCAATCGCTGAACTTCCCGGTCGATCCCACCGC
>DATKMF010000038.1:0-32020 GCA_035542015.1 Candidatus Cybelea sp. | reverse complement strand
CGGATTTTCGCCGACCGTGCGGAGGTTGAGGCCCCAGCGTGTCCGATGCAGCGCCCACCAGGTCGCCGGAACCGCGAGGAGCGCCAAATAGGTGAACGCGGTCTGCTGGAACAGCACCGGCCCGAGGAACGGCAACGATGCCAGCGGTCCGAGCGGCAGCGGCTGGAACGCCGTCACGCTCGGCGGAATCGCCGGCTGGCCGAAGATCATGCGGTAGAAGAAGAAGGCCAGTCCGGTCGTCAGCAAGGTCGTGCCGATGCCGGAGACGTGCTGGCTGACGCCGAGCACCACGGTCAGCAGGGCCATCAGCAGGCCGACCACCGCGCCCGTGGCGATCGCCGCGGCGACCCCGAGCCAGAGATTGCCGGTGAAATAGGCGGCGGTGAAGCCGGTCATGGCGCCGAGCAGCATCGTGCCCTCGATGCCGAGGTTGAGCACGCCGGAGCGTTCGGCGATGAGCTCGCCCATGGTGGCGAGCAGCAGCGGCGTTGCGATCCGCAGCAGCGCCGCGAAGAAGCCGGCATCGATCATCGTGGCGACCGTGTCAGCCACGGGAGACCTCCATGCTCGCGCGGGTGATGCGCAGCCGATAGCTCGCGAACAGCCGCCCGCCCACCATGGTCAGCAGCGCCACGCCCTGGATCACATTGGCGAGATAGACCGGCACGTTGGTCTCGTGCGACATCGCGTCGGCGCCGTTCATGATAATGGCGAAGAACAACGCGGCCGGGATGACGCCCAACGGGTTGAGATCGGCGAGCGTCGCGATGACGATCCCGGCATAGCCATAGCCCGAGGAGAGGTCGGAGACGACTTGATAGCGGATGCCGCCGACCTCGCCCGCCCCGGCGAGACCGGCGAGCGCGCCGGAGATCGCCGCGGCGCCGAGCAGCACCCGCGCGACCGAGAGTCCGGAATAGGCCGCCGCCCTCGGATTGGCGCCGACCGCCTTGATGGAGAAGCCGAGCGTGGTCCGCTCCATCAGCCACCAGACGACGATAGCCGCGACGAAGGAGATCGCGACGCCCATGTGCAAGGTATCCCCGGCCAGGATCGGGAACTGAGCCTCTTCGCGGATCATCGGCGAGTTCGGGTAGTTGCTGACCGGATCCTTCCACGGCCCCTCCAACAGTGCCATCAGCGCATAGAGCAGGATCGAGTTGAACAGCAGCGTGGTGACGACGTCATCGACCTTCAGCTTCACCTTCAAGAGCGCCGGAATGAGCGCCCAGGCCGCACCAGCCACCATGGCGCCGAGGAGCATCAGCGGGATGAGGGTCGGCGCCGGCAGCCAGGTGCGCTGGCCGATGAAGCCCGCCGCCATGGCGCCGGCGATCAGCTGCCCTTCGGCGCCGATGTTCCAGAACTTGGCCCGGAACGCGACTGCAACGGCGAGCCCGGTCCAGATCAGCGGCGAGGCTTTGACCAGCGTGTCCTGCACGTCATAGAGCGTCTGGAACGTGCTCAGGAACAAGAACCCGTAGGCGTCCAGCACCGGCGCCCCCGCCATCGCAACCAGCGCGCTGCAGAGGATGAGCGTGGCGATCACCGCCAGCACCGGCAGCGCCACGTGCATCCAGGCGGGCGTCTCGGCGCGGCGCTCCAGGCGCAGCCGGATCATGGCCGCGCCTCCGGAGCATTCTCCGCGACGCCGGCCATCAGCAGCCCGACACGCTCGACCGTCGCCTGGGCGATTGGCAGGTCGGCCATGATTCGCCCCGCATAGACGACAGCAATGCGGTCGGAGAGTGCGAACAGCTCCTCCAGGTCTTCGCTGATCAGAAGCACCGCGCCTCCGCGCGCACGAAGATCGAGCAGCTGCTTGTGGACGAACTCGGTGGCGCCGATGTCGATGCCGCGGGTCGGCTGCGCCGCCACCAGCAGCCTCGGGCTCATGGCGAGCTCTCGCGCCAGCAGCGCCTTCTGCAGATTGCCGCCAGAGAGCGTGCCGGTGCGCGCTCCGGGCCCGGAGGTGCGGATGTCGAAGCCCTGGATCTGGCTCTCGGCGAAGCGCCGGATGGCGCCGCGGTCGAGCACGCCATGGCGGCTGAACGGCGCCTGGGTGATCCAGGGCAACGCCATGCTTTCGGCCAGCGGCAGCGCCGAGATCATGCCGGTCGCGAGGCGATCCTCCGGCACGCGTCCGACCTTCAGTGCCTGCATCCGCCGGGGTGAGGGATCCTGCACGACGTCGCCGCCCACCGTGATCGTTCCGCTGTCCGGTGTGAGGACGCCGGCGACCAGATCGGCGAGCTCGCGCTGGCCGTTGCCGGAGACACCGGCGATGCCGACGATCTCGCCGGCTCGGATGGTCAATGAGACGCCCTTCAACGTGATGCCGTCCTTCGCCACCGCGGTGATGCGATCGAGGCCCAGCAGCACGGGACCAGGTGCCACGACGGGCTTCTCCGGTGGGCTGAGCTCGCGGCCGCACATCAGCCGCGCCAGCTCGGCCTTCGAGAGCGCGCCGTCGTTGACGCGCTCGGCGACCAGAACGCCGTGGCGCATCACCGCAATCCGGTTGGTGAGCTCCAACACCTCGCCCAGCTTGTGGCTGATGAAGATGACGCCGATGCCTTTCTCGGTCATCGCCCGCAAGGCGCGGAACAGGCCCTGCGCCTCCCGCGGAGTCAACGTGGCGGTCGGCTCGTCCAGGATCAGGATTCGGGCGCCGCGGATCAGCGCCTTGGCAATCTCCACCCGCTGCTGCTCGCCGATCGAGAGCCGGGCCACCGGCGCGTCGGGATCGAGGTCGATGTGGAAGTCCCGGCCCAAGGCAGCCAGCGCCTCGACCACCTGGCGCTTCGACAGCGCGCCGGTGCGGCCGGGCCGGCCGACCAGCAGGTTCTCCAGCACGCTGTGCTTCGGCACCAGGTGGAAGTGCTGGTGCACCATGCCGATGCCGAGCCGCAGCGCATCGGCGGAATCCGCGATCTCCACTCTCCGCCCATCGATCTCGATGGTCCCCGCGTCGGCCGCATAAGTGCCGAACAGGATGTTCATCAGCGTGGTCTTGCCGGCCCCGTTCTCGCCGAGGAGGCCGAGGATGTCACCGGCGCCCAAGGCGAGATCGACGCCGCGGCAGGCCGCCACGGCGCCGAAGCTCTTGGAGATCCCGTGCATCGAGAGAAGCGGGGCGACAGTCACTTCACACTCTCGGCAATCCCTCCCCCAAGACTGGGGAGGAGAAATCCCAGATGCTGCGAGATTTCGGACCGTCAATCCGAAGGCGGGGTGTTCTCGTCCACGTTGACGCGGAAGTTGCCGGCGAGGATGTCGGCCTGCTTGGCCATCACCAGCGCCTTCACGTCCGCCGGCAGCTTCGAATCCCAGGCGTGGAATGGTGCCAGCACCGCCCCGCCCTTGGCCATGAAGGAGAACGGGCCGAAGTCCGAGGCCGTGTAGGCGCCGGCCTTGACCTGCTTCACCGCCGCCTGCACCGTCGGCCACATGTCCCAGACCGGGCCGGTGATGACGGTGTCGGGAGCGATCTCCGACTGGTCTGACATGTTGGAGATGGCGAGGATGCCCTTCTCCTTCGCCGCCTCGATCACGCCGAACCGCTCGGCATAGATCACGTCCACCCCGGCGGCGATCTGCGCCAGCGCCGCCTCCTTGGCTTTCGGCGGATCGAAGAAGGAGCCGATGAAGGTGGTCTTGCGCTTGACGTTGGCATTGACGTCCTTGGCGCCCTGGTAGAAGGCGTTGACCAGCCGGTCAACCTCGGGGATGTCCATGGCGGCGACTGCGCCCACCGTGTTGGTCTTGGTGAGCTTGCCGGCGATCATCCCGCAGAGATAGGCGGGCTCGTGGATCCAGTTGTCGAACACGCTGAAATTCGGATCGGCAGGGCCGGAGCCGGAGCCGAACACGAAGGCCACCTTCGGGAACTGCTTGGCGACCTTGCGGGTCACTTCTTCCGCGGCGAAGGCATCGCCCATGATGAGCTGGGTGCCGCCGCGGGCATATTGCCGGAGCACGCGCTCGAAATCGGCCGAGGCCACGTTCTCCGACCACTTGTAGTCGATGCCAAGCTTCTCCTTGGCCTGCAGCAGCGCTACGTGGATCTGGTGATCCCAAGGTTCCTCGATCGGTGTCGCGAACACGGCGGCAACCTTCAGCGATGCCGCGAAAGCAGTGCCGCTGCCGAGCGCCGTCACGGCCGCGGCAGATGCCAGCCCGGCAAGGGCCTGGCGTCGGCTGATGCCAAGCGGCGCGAACGCAGTCTCGTTCCGGATGTCCGGTCGTCTCATTTGCCTCTCCTGTCTACAGCCGGCGGCTGATCCGCCGGTCTTATGATGTTTCCGGCGAGCCGCCGGGCATCACTTGCGGAAAAGCTTACGAGTCGGAGAAAACTTTGTCCATACGGTCAAGATTCTCGCGCCGACCCCGACGCTAGGCCCGTCGGCCGGGCGTCAGCGGCTTGTAGGCCGTGACCTTGATCTCCACCCTGCAGTCGAACATGAAGTCGATGCGGAAGATCGAGCGAGTCGGCTGGTTCTTCCTGAAGAACTCGCCATAGGCCTTGTTCATTTCGTGGAAGTCGCGCGGGTCGCGCAGCCAGACCGAGGCATCGACGACGTCCTCCAGGCTGCACCCGGCCAGCTTCAGCGCCTTGTCGAGATTGCGCAGCGCGCTGCGGGTCTCGTCGGCCACCGTGCGCGTCGGCAAAGTGTTGCCGTCGCTGACCACGAGTCCGCTTGCGTCATACTTCACCATGGCCGGATCGAACTCGTGATCGCCTTGTGCCGAGGTGAAGACATAGTCGCCGGCACGCATCGCCAGCGAAATCGGAAAGCCCGGCTCGCTGCCATAACCCTGGATCGACGGCCGCTGCGTCCGGGGCCTGCGCTTGGGTTTAGCGGCCTTCGCCGCCTTCCTTGCCTTCATCTTCCGTGCCATTCCCCTCCCCCTCTCAATGATCGGCCAGCCCGAAGCCGCGCATGTCGATATCGGTCGCGGCCCCGCTCACCATCGCGGCCATCACCTGGCCGGAACCGCAGCCCATGGTCCAGCCGAGATGCCCGTGACCGGCGGCGATGTAGAGATTGGGGATCGGCGATCGATCCAGGATCGGCGTCCCCGTCGGCGTCACCGGACGAACCCCGGCCCAGTATTTGGCGGTCGCCGGATCGAGACACTTCGCAAACTCGGGGAACACGCTGATGACGTTGTTGCAGATCGCCCGGCAGCGCGCCGGGCTCGGCGTGGTGTCATACCGTGCGACCTCGGCGGAACCGGAGACGCGCAACCGGTCGCCCAGGGGCACCAGGCCGAAGATGCGCGCGTCGTCGGCAATGGGCAGCTGCGGCCGGCCGGGCCAGGCGTCGCCCGGCACCGTGATGGTGACGCCCTTGACCGGATAGATCGGCACGTCGATGCCGACGCTGCGCAAGATCAGCGGCGTATAGCTGGCCAGTGCGGCAACGAAGCTGTCTGCCCGCATGGCGCCGTTGCCGGTGCGGACCGCGGCGATCCGCCCGCCGCTGCGCTCGAGATGCGAGATCGTAGTCCCGAAGTGAAACCGGACGCCGAGCTCGGCACAGCGCTTCGCCAAGCCCGTGGTGAACTTGTGGCAGTCGCCGACCTCTTCCCGCGGGAAGTAGACCCCGCCGACGAGGGCGGTATTCGCGGCAAGCGCCGGCTCGCGCCTCACGCAGGCGGCCGCATCCAGCGCCTCGAACACCAGCCCGCCGGTCGCCAGGAACTCCGCCGACTTGAGGCAGGAAGCGAGTGCGGCGGGATCGGTGAAGACCTTCATCAGCCCGGAGGTGCGGACATCGTATTCGATCCCGGTCTCGGCGCGAATCTGCTGCAGCACCTTCAGGCTATGAAGGGCGATCTTGAGATTGGTGAGCGCGTTGCGCCGGAACCGTTCCGGCGTGCAGTTGGCGATGAACTTCAGCCCCCATCTCCACATATGCGGGATGGCGCCATAGCGCACCAGCAGCGGCGCGTCCTCCTTGCCAAGCCATTTCAGGATCTTCGACGGCATGCCCGGTTGCGACCACGGCTCGACCTCGCTGGCATGGATGACGCCGCCATTGCCGGAGCTGGTCTCCATCGCGGCGGCCTCGCGCCGCTCGATCACCTCGACCTCATGGCCGGCCTTGGCGAGGAAATAGGCGGTCGACGTGCCGACCACGCCGGCGCCAAGAACGACGGTCTTCATGCAACGTCCCTCAGCATCCTCGTGCATCCACCGGCCAGATGTCGACCAGCGTGTCGCCGCGCACGACGTGATAACGGGCGTAAAGATTGATCGTCGGATCGCAATGCGGCGTCAGGAACTCCACGAGATCGCCCACCTTGAGTGTGCCGCTCTTCGGGTCGTAGTCGATGCCGCCATGCTCGTCGCCCATCAGCTTGTATTTGGTGCTACTGAGCTTCGGCACCGCGACCACTGGCATGCCGCCTTCGGTGGCGAAGGACTTGTAGCCGGCATTGACCACGGCAAAGCCCTCGCGGTTGGCGCTCACCACCGAGGCCTGGACGAAGAGCGAAGGCGTGAAGGGCACGCGGCCGGCGCCGAGCGGAATCTCGACGTATTCGCGGTCCATGAAGGGATAGGAGCCGGGCTGGATCTCGGTATAGACCTTTCCCGCCGGATCGATGTCATAGGTGCCGGTGCCGCCGCCGGTGACGATCTTGGGCTCCAACCCCGCTGCCTTGAGCTTCGCCAGCAGCTCGCGCACCCGCGCCATCTGGGTCTCGGCTGCCGCCTTGCGCTCGGCATAGACCGCGACATGCTGCAGATGGCCGTAATAGGCCTGGATGCCGGCGAAGTGGAGATGCGGCGAGGCCTTCACCTGCTTCGCCAGCGCGACCGCGGCTTCGACGCTGGTCGTGCCGGTGCGACCCTGGCCGACGTCGAACTCGACGATCACGCCGAGCGGCTTCCCTGCGCTTCGAGCCGCGGTGGCCAGCGCCTCGACATTGGCCGGATTGTCGGCGGCGACCATCAAGTCTCTGGAGATTGCGTTCAAAGCTGTGAGCCGCTCGATCATGCTCGGCGTCACGACCGGCGAGGTGATGAGCACACCGGCGATACCGCTGCCGGCGATCACCTCCGCCTCGCCGACGGTGGTGCAGCAGATGCCGATGGCACCGGCCGCCACCTGACGCCTGGCGATCTCGATCGACTTCGCGCCCTTGGCATGGGGCCGGAGGTTGAGACCCGCAGCCTTGGTGTGCGCCGCCATGGCCGCGATGTTGCGCTCCAGCGCGTCGAGGTCGAGCAGCAGGCAGGGCGTGCTCAACTGCCGGCGCGAGCCCTGGTTGCCGATGAACTTTGCATTGGGACCCTTGGATGGATGATCGGACATGGTCACCTCCCGATGTCGATTTTGACGACGCCATAGGCGCCGATCTCGATGGTGTTGGCGGCAAGAGCGGACGCGCCGGAACGCAGGAATTGCGGATCGCGCGCCGCCGCCGCGAATGTGGTCTCGTCGAGACGAACCGCGCGTCCTGGCGCGGGCAGGCGGACCGACTGTGCGATGTCGGTCAGGTTGGCGAGCCAGAGAGCAACGCCTTGTTCCGCCGTCGCATGCGCCAGCGCGGCAATGCGGCGGCGATCGGACGAGAACGCCTCCATCATGCGGTGGCCGGCCGCTTCCGCCATGCCGGCGACGACGTGATAGATCGGGTGAAGCGTGCCCTCCGCGGTCGCGATGCCGAAGGGACCGGCGAGCGCAGCCGGTGTCACCCCCGCCGCACCGCCCCGCGCCCATTCGCCGATCGCGGCCAAGGTCCAGGCGGCGCCGAATAGGCCACGATGGCGCGGGTCTTCGCCGCTCATGGCACGGCGCGCATTCTCCGGGTTAAGCGCCGGCGTGCCGCCGGCGCCGGTCTCGAGGCCGATCGTGGAGGCGACCACCCGATGCGGCATCTTGCCGGCGAAGGCCTGCACCGTGCGGCAGATGTGCCGGATGGATTCGAGGTTCTCCATCATCGTGGCGTCGTCGGCGGCGTGGACCACGCTGGAGACCATGTGGGTGACGTAGTCGATGAGGCCGATCGGCGGCCAGTTGCGATTGAGCTCGGTGAAGAACGAGAACGTGCCGCCGCCGATGGTCGCCGTCGGGAAGGCGAGACGCGCGGCGCGATAGACCTCGGCGAGTAGCGCCAGAGGTGGCGGCGGCGCGCCGGGCTCCTGACGTATCTTGTCCTCGGCAACCGCGAGCGCGATCGATTCCGGGTGGATGCTGGTGCGGCGGAGCTCGGCGGCGAAGGCGGCGATCTCGTCGGCGGGATCGCGGCGGCAGGGCACGACGAGTTCCAGCATCAGCCCGGCGCCGATCTCGGCCGCGAGCGCGCCGAAACGCGCCAGCGCGTCGCCGCCCTCGCCCAAGCGCGGATCGATGCGGCCGTTCAGCAGTTGCGGCCGCACGGCACGTGCGTGGTCGGCGGCATTCTCCGCCGCATCGAGCCAGGGCACGGGTGCGCGAAGACCGATCGCGGGGAAGCGGGCCGCCGCCGCGCGGCCCAACGCTATCTCGGCCGGCGCATCCATCGATCGGCGCGGACTCAGCTTCGGAAGCGTGCCCTTTACGCGCAAGATCACGCTCTGGGTCACCACTTCGCCGGCCTTCAGCGTGTAGGGATGCGGCAAAGCGAGCGGGCGCACGTAGGTCTTGAAGGAGGCGTCGAGCCAGTTGCGGTGATCCTCCATCTCCCAGGCGTCGCCTTCCATGGTGACGCTCGCCCAGACACCGGGCGCCACTTCGTGCGCCAGGCCTCGGATGTCGAAGAAGCAGGGCTCGGGATCGACGAGCGCGGGGAAGCGCGCGCGGCGCTTGGTGCCGTCCCCATGCGCGACCTCGACGGAACAACCGGCGACGCCTTCCAGTGGATGCAGGATGACGAAGCCGGTGCGGTTGGTGAGGAAGTCTTGCGCGGGCATCGCCGTGCCGATGAAGCGGATGGTGCCGTCGGCCTCGCCGACGATCTCGGCCGACCAAGGGAGATCGCCATCGTCGGTGCGGCAGCGGGCATCGAAGGTGACGCGAAAGCCCTGGGTATTCTCGACGATCGTAACATCGGTGAGCTCCGGTGACGGCGTGCCCCAGCTGCGGTCGCGCACCAGGAACGCAATGCCGCGGATGACTTCGGCATCGCCGAAGCGGATCCAACGTAAGGCGCCGTTCTCGAGCGTGGCTGAGAGCGGGCCGGCGGTCAGCACGCGCCGATCGGGCGTCGGCTCGTTCGTGCCGGTGAGCATCACGGCACGGTCAATCACGCTGCGAGTCCTCGGATTGTCGCGGTCGTCGGTACAACGCGACCTGCGCTGGCATAGGCGTGGCTTTGCTGCGAGACTGAGCGCGGGATCGCTTCTCGGGGGACAACGCGATGAAGATCATTCCCGGACGCTTCGCCGGCAAGCGCGCCGTCGTCACCGGCGCCAGTGCCGGAATCGGCTATGCGACGGCAAAACGCTTCGCCGCGGAAGGTGCCAAGGTCGCGCTCATCGCGCGGCGTCGCGAGCCTTTGGAAACGGTCGCCAAGGAGATCGGCGCAGCGGGTGGCGAAGCGTTGGTGCTGCCGGCCGACGGCTCGATCGAGCCGGAGATCGGTGCCGCCATCGATCGCGCGGCGGAAGCCTGGGGCGGGCTCGACATCGTCGTCTCCAATGCGGCGATCGAGCTCCTGGGCCAGGACGACCGGGTCGATCGGCTCGATGTCGGCATCTGGAATAAGCTGATCAACACCAACCTGACGGGCCAGTTCCTCACCTGCAAGCATGGGGCGCGGCATCTGCTGAAGGCGGGCGGTGGAGCGATCGTGTGTTTGGGCTCCAACGTCGCGACCCTCGGCATGGCGACCAACGAGCCGGCATACAGCGCCAGCAAGGGCGGCATCCATGCCATGATGAAGGTGATGGCGATCGACTACGCGCGACTGAACATCCGGGTCAACATGGTGGTGCCCGGCTTCATCGACACGCCGATGAACGCGCCGGTGATGAAGGATCCCAAGGAGCTCGCCTATTGGAGCAACCAGATCCCGATCGGCCGCGCCGGCACCGCGGAGGAATGCGCCGCGGCGATCCTGTGGCTGGCATCGGACGAGGCCAGCTACTGCATCGGCACCATGCTGGTCGTGGACGGCGGGCAGGCTTCGATCTGAGAGAATCGTCGGACGGAGTCTTCGAGTCATGCTGGTTCTCACGCCTTCGACGTCAGCGTCAGCACGGCATCTTCCTCGAACGGCGGCGCGAGCGTCACCGTGCCCTCCGCCGCAAGCACGCCGCCGGAGAGTCGCCGCCCGGTCGCGGGCTCGAACCATTCGGCCGCCAAGCGGGGGCCTTTGAGCGCAGCCAGCGCCACTTCGATCGGCCGACGGACCGGCAAATAGGCGACGCCGAGCCCCCGGTCCGCAGTCATTGCAGCGGTTACGCGGTCGAGGCCGCGGGCTTCGCCGAGGCCGCCGGTGACGAACGCGCGCGCGAGATCTGGGACGAGCTCGGCCCAAGGCAACGCGCGGAAGAAGGCGCCCCAGCGCGCCATCGCGTGCGCGCCGGGGAGGTCGAGTGCGCTCTCCCAGCCGTCCCAGAACAACCAGATCGGATGATTGCCGAAGACATGGCCGTTCCCGCCGCAGAGCACCGACCAATAGGCCTGGCGGCGGATCTGCTGATGACTCGCGTTATGCTCGCCCTCGTAGGTGGATTCCAGGAGGAAGAACGGCCAAGCCGGATCGCGCTTCCAGTCCTCGATCAGCGAGCGATGCACCGTGCCGTAAGTATAGGTGATGTTGACGTCGAGCCAGTCGGCGCCTGGAAAGGATTCGATCGGCGAGAACTCGGGATGCGGATGGGCGGTGAAGAGATTCTTCACGCCGGTCGCGCGGAGGCCGTGGGCGATGGCGTCGAGGCCGGCGCGGCTTTCTTCCGGGTGCCAGTCGCCGCCCATGCACCAGATGATGTTGGCGAAACGCCCGAGGCGGCGGCCGAGATATTCGCCGTATCTGCGGCAGCCTTCCGGGCCGGTGGCGACGATCTCGTCGTACCAGCCGTCCATGTGCAGCGACTTGCCGGGGCCACGGTCATGGCGGTAGCCGATATAGCAGGGCGCGAGGATCACGCAGAAGCCGCGCGCGGCGCAGGCCTCGAGCACGGAATGAGCGGCGTCGAAATAGGCGTCGTTCGGTGCGGACATGTCGCCGGGTTTGGAGAACGGCGGGCGCCCGGCGCGGTCGCGCGGCGGGTCCTTGGAGAACAGATGCTCGATGAGGTTCACGAGCAGCGTGTTGAAGCCCTTGGCCTGCCGGTCGTCGAGGTAGCGCAGCTGCTCTTCGGGTGTCAGATTGGCCATGAGCGACCAGCAGGTATCACCCTGGACGAGAAACGGCTTGCCGTCGGCATCGAGCAGGCGGCGGCGATCCGCCGAGATGGAAAGCGGATAGCGCGCGGGTGGCGGCGGCTCAGGCAGCGGGATCGCGGCCGGGCCGCCGGTCGCGGTGGGATGGGCCGCGTGATAGCGGTGCACCATCGGCGCGCTCTGGTCGTTCATGATCCCTCCGTCGGAACGCGATTGCCTTCGGCGTCGAACAGGCGGAGCTGCGCCGGGGGCAAGAGCACGAAGACGCGATCGCCTTCGCGGATCGGTCGCGCGGCGTCGATACGCGCAATCACGTTGGCGCCGGCCGCGACCTGGGTGAGGACGAAGGAGTCCGGGCCGACGCGCTCGATCAGTTCCACCCGCGCCGGCATCGCCCCCACCTCGCCGGCGCCGACGAGCCGCACCTGCTCCGGGCGGATGCCGATCGTGGCGGCGCCGTCGGCGAGGCTCGGCGGTGCAAGGCGGTCGAGGGCGAGATCGAAGGGGCCGCGGAAGAGCCGCGCGGCACCTTGGCTCTCGATGCGGCCCGCGAAGAGATTCATCGGCGGGCTGCCGACGAAGGTGGCGACGAAGGTGTTGGCTGGGGTCGCATAGACCTCGGCCGGCGTGCCGACCTGCTGGATGACGCCCTTGTGCATCAGCACGATCCGGCTCGCCATGGTCATGGCCTCCACCTGGTCGTGAGTGACGTAGATCGTCGTGCGGCCGACGCGCTTGTGCAGGCGAATGAGCTCGGTGCGCATCTCGACCCGAAGCAGCGCGTCGAGATTGGAGAGCGGCTCGTCCATCAGGAAGGCCAGCGGCTCGCGCACGATGGCACGGCCCAGAGCGACGCGCTGGCGCTGGCCGCCGGAGAGCTCGTCGGGATAGCGGTCGAGCTGGGCGCCGAGCTGCAGCAGGCTCGCAGCACTCTCGACCTTCTGGCGCACCGTGTCGCGCGGGATGCCGCTCATCTTCAGCGGAAAGCCGAGATTCTCGCGGACGGTCATGTGCGGGTAGAGCGCGTAGTTCTGGAACACCATGGCGACGTCGCGGTCGCTGGGTTTCAGATAGTTGGCGAGGCGGCCACCGACATAGATCTCGCCGTCGCTCAGCTCCTCCAGGCCGGCGATCAGCTTCAGGAGCGTACTCTTGCCGCAGCCCGAGGGACCGAGCAGCGCGATGAACTCGCCCGCCCCGATCGTGAGATTGATCCCGGCGAGAACGTGGACCTTGCCATAGCTCTTGCCGACCTCGATGAGCTCGATCGCCGGCGCCAGCCGCTGTTCCGCGTTGCTCACGTCGCCCTCACTGCGGCGCTCTCATTGCTTCAGGGCGCCGGCCAGCGAGCGCGCCAGGAATTGCCGCTGCAGCACGAAGAAGAAGACGCCGACCGGGATCAGCGACATCACCGCCGAGGCCGACCAGATGCCGTAGTTGGCGCCGCCGTGGGCCCGCAACGCCGCGACCCCGACGGTCAGCACCTGGAGATCGTCGCTGGTGGTCGCAATCAGCGGCCAGATGAAGCTCATGAACTGGTCGGTGAAGATGATGACCGCGAGCACGACAAGACCCGGCTTGATCAGCGGCAGCACGATCCGCCAGTAGATGCCGAGCTCGGAAAGCCCGTCGAGGCGCGCCGCGCTCTCCAGGTCCTTGGGCAGACCGAGGATGAACTGGCGCATCAGGATGGCGCCCAAGGGGTTGGCGAGCGGCGGCAGGATGAGCGCCCAATAGCTGTCGATGAGGCCTAGACCGGAGACGAGGGACCAGAGCGGCACGATCAAGGCGCCGATCGGGACCATGAGCAGGATCAGCATCGCCATGAAGATCACGCGCTTGCCGGTCATCTCGATCTTGGCCAGCGCATAGCCCGCCATCGAGTCGAGGAAGATCTTCAAGGTGGTGACCGAGCCGGCGACGAACAGCGAGTTGAACATCCACCTGAGAAAGCCGGTATCCCAGAGGAGCTTCTCGTAGTTGCCGAAATAGGGCGGGAACGGCACCAGCTTCGGCGGATAGGAGAAGATCTCGGTCGCGTTCTTCAGCGAGGCGAGGAAGACGTAATAGAACGGCGCCACCATCACGAAGGTGATGAGCGCCAGCGCGGCGTGGCGCGCGAGCTCGGTGCGGCGGCGCTTGCGGCGGCGGAGGCGCGCGTGGTCCTCGGCGCCGATGTTCATCGGTAGCGCGGTATCGGCCACTATTCGATCCCCCGGCGGCTGCGCAGAACCCGCATCTGCACCAGGGTCAGCGCCAGGATGGCGACGATCAAGACCAGCGATATCGCCGCAGCCGTGCCGATCTTGTTGTTGGAGGCGAAGACGAAGAGCCAGACGCGGTAGATCACCGTGGTGGTCGCCGTGCCGGGGCCGCCATTGGTGAGGACGAGCGCGGTGTCGAAGACCTGCAGGCCCCAGATTGTCGACACGATGACCGCGAAGAAGATGATGCGCCGCATCAGCGGCAGGGTGAGGTGGCGGAAGCGTGCGAACGGCGAGGCGCCGTCGAGCTCCGCCGCCTGGTAGAGCTCGGTCGGCAGGCCGATGATCGCTGCGACGAAGAACATCGCCCAGTAGCCGACATTGCGCCAGACGTCGAGGATCGCCAGCACGACGAGCGCATGGTCGGCGCCGAGCCAAGTGACGGGCATTGCCCCAAACGCCTTGAGCACGGTGTTGAAGAGGCCGAAATCGACATTGGTGAGGAAGAGCCAGATCAGCGCCGCGACGACGCCCGGCACCAGGACCGGGAAGTAGACCAGGAAGCGGTAGACCGCGCCGCCATGCACGATCTTGGCCAGCAGCAGCGCCACGGCGAGGGCACCCACCAGGATCAGCGGCACCGAGATGCCGGCGAAGATCATGGTGTTGGCGATCGCGGAGCCGGCGCCGACCACGCCGGGGAGTGAAGTGAAGTTGTCGAGGCCGACGAACTTCGTGCCGCCGAAGATGCTTCCCGCGCGGCTGCTCCACCAAGCCGTGCCGCAGACCGGCAGCACGAGGAAGACGAGGAAGAAGGAGAACATCGGGCCGAGAAACATCCAGCCCGTGAGCTCGCGGCGGAGTCGCGCGCGGCGCGCGAGTCGGCGGTGCTCTCCGGGAGAGAGACGGAGACGAGTCACTCCGTTGGCGAGCTCTGCTGTCGCCATCTCTATCCCGCTCCTGAGCGCATGAAGACCGCGCGCTGGATCGTCCGGGAGTGCGATGGTCGGATGTATCGCGGCTGCATCAACCCCCTTCCCCACCCTCCCCCAATCTTGGGGGAGGGGATGGATAGATTCGTCACTCTCCGCAGCTCATCAGACGGTCGTTCGGCCGGACCCAGATTCGAGCGAGTGCATGGATGGAACCGTCACCTGCAGCAGCGTTCAAATATTCCCTCCCCCCGAGATCGGGGGAAGGCAAGGAAGGGGGTTGATGCAGCCGCGGTGTTCTCTCGATCCAGCGCGGGCTTTCAACCAACCGCACGCTCACCCTACAGCCCGACTTCGTGCTTCACGATCTTCTCGACATTGGCGACGGCGTCTTGCGCCGATTCCTTGCCGGAGTAGCAGTTCTGGATCTCGGCTTCGGCCTGGTTCTCGACGTCGGCCCATTGGGCGAAGTTCTCGAGGCCCACCGCGTGCTTGACATAGACCGGCAGCGCCTCGGCGAGTTGGGGTGCCGCGTTCTTGCCGTAGCCTTTATCCGCCGCGTCGCTGCGCGCGGGATAGGTGCCGGAATTGTCGGCCCAGTAGGCGTCATTCTCGCCGCTGGTCCACCATTTCAAGACCTCCCACATCAGGTTCTGATCGCCGGACTTTGCGTTCACCATATAGTAGGTGACGTCGTTGAAGTTAACCTGCGCCGCCGGCCCCGGCGGATGCGGCAGCAGCTTCCACTTGAACGGCACCGGATTAGGCAGGACCGTGGTGGCGGCAAGATCGATGGTCAGGGTGGCCATTTTGCCGGCGGCGAAGGCGGCGGGTGCCGCGTCATAACTGTAGGTGCCGAGCGGCGGGGCGATCCCGTCCTTGAACAGCGCCGCCATCCGCTCGGTGGCGGCGATCACGTCGGGTAGATTGACGTTGGGGGCCTTCTTGTCGGCGGTGAGATACGAGCCGCCGGCGCCGCGCAGCACCTGGTACCACTCGCCATAGCCGCCGATCTGGATGCCGAAGCCGGCGCCGTAGGTCTCGCCCTTCTTCGTCATCTTGGCGCAGCAGTCGTGGAAGGTCTCCCACTTGTCGACGAAGGTCTCGTCGTAGCCGGCCTTGTTGACCATATCCATGTTGACGAAGAGCGCGTCCTCCACATGCCAGGAGATCGGCAGGCCGAGCAGCTTCGACCCATAGGACTCGGTGCGATCCCAGTAGAGATACTTCGCCTTCTCAGCGGCGAAGGATGGATCGTTGATGCGCGCGGTGAGATCGGCGAAGCCGGTGCCGGACTCATAGTCCGGATAGGAGCTCTCGGTCGTCATGTAGATGTCGTGGGCACCCTGCGCGACCGAGGTGTTGATCTCCTGGGCGGCGGTGTCCCACTGATAGAGCCGAAAGTCGAAGGTGACGTCCGGATTCATCGCCTTGAAGCCCTCGGCGATGTGCTTGTGATGATCCACCTCGCCATCCGACCACGGGCCCACCAAAAGCCTTACATTGCCCTTCAAACCCGCGGCCGACGCGCGCCTGATCTCCATCGAAAGTCCCGCGGCAATCGGCGCGGCGACGCCGAGCGCCATCAGTCGCGTGATGAAATCCCGCCGCGAGAGCTTGCCGGAGGCGAAGGCATCGGCGAGCGCGCGGGTCCGAAGATCCACTTTCCGAATCATGCTGGTCTCCCTGTCGCTGCGGGCGCGATTCCGACGCGCCCATTGTTGTTGCTTGCGACTTGTTATGGCGCTATGTACCGCTTGGCGGTACAATTGTTACGCTACGCCTGTCGCGAGCCTCCGTCAATCTGGATGGAGGCACCTGAGCCGCTCCTAGCGTCCTTTCTTTCTGCGACGGCGATATTGTACTGACAGAGAGACAATATGACGGCGATGAACGAGTGGTATGGCGATTGGCTGCAGCGGCGCGGTGACGTCTCGACCTCGCTGGCCGACACCCTGGAACAGGCGATCCGCAGCGGACGCCTGGCCGCGGGGTCGCGCCTGCCGACCCATCGCGATCTCTCCAAGCGCCTCGGGGTGGCCGTCAGCACGGTGACGCGCGCCTATGCCGAGGCGACGAAGCGCGGCCTGATCGACGCGACGGTGGGACGCGGCACGTTCGTGCTGGCGAACGCGGCGTTCGGCGACCGCGCGGCATCGCAGGAGAGCCTGCGTCCGATGGACCGGCTCTATCTGCCGCTGATGCAGCGCGAGGATGCGATTAATCTCAGCCTGAACGAACCGCTCACCGCTGGCACCGACGAGCGTCTGCGCGACGCGATCGCGGCGCTCACGGCGAAACACGATCTCAACGACCTCGCACATTACCAGCCGGCCCAGGGCCAGATCGCGCATCGCAAGGCCGGCGCCGCCTGGCTGAAGGAGCTCGGCGTCGATGCCTCGGCCGAGGATGTCTATGCGGTCTCCGGGGGGCAGACCGCGCTGATGACGATTTTTCTCGGCCTGGCACGCCCCGGCGACACGGTGCTGACGGAAGAGCTGACCTGGCCCGGCGCATTGTCGGCCGGGCGGCTGACCGGCATCCGGCTGAAGCCCGTCGCGATCGATGCCGAGGGCATGGTGCCGGAGTCCTTCGACACCGCCTGCGCCACGTGGCGGCCGCGCTTTGTCTACACCATGCCGACCCTGCACAATCCGACCACGGCGACGGCGAGCACGGCGCGGCGCCAGGAGATCGCCGCCATCGCCCGTGCCCGCAACGTGCTGATCGTCGAGGACGATGCCTACGGCTTCCTGATCGAACCCAGGGCGACGCCGTATTTCGAGATCGCGCGCGACATCACGGTCTATCTGACCAGCCTCTCCAAATCGATCGCACCCGCGCTCCGGGTCGGCTTCATGGCGGTGCCGCCGCGGCTGCACAAGGCGATGCGCGCCGCGATGCGCGCAACCACGACCATGGTCTCCCCGATCCTGCTGGAATTGACCACGCACATGATCAACAGCGGCGCGGGTCGCGAAGCAACCAGGGCGCAACGTACCGTGGCGGCGCAGCGTCAGAAACTGGCAGCGTCGGTCCTCGGTTCGGAGGGATCGGCGCCGACCTCGATGCACTACTGGCTCCGGCTACCCTCGGACTTCCGCAACGCGGTCTTCGTCGCCGACGCGTTGTCGGACGGTGTTGCCGTGACCCCGGGCGACGCCTTCTCGGTGACATCCGGCCAGGATCCGGGCGGAGTCCGCATTTGCCTTTGCGCCGAGCCTGACCAGCGCCGCGTCGAGACGGCGCTGCGCGTCCTGGCGCGGCTCATCCAGGTGGATCACGCCGGAGCGCTGGCGATCGTCTAGAGATTGACCGTGAGGCTGAACTCACCGTGGTCCGGTTTTGGCCACGGCTGCCCCCGAGCCGTTTCCGCGCTCGGGGCGCTCTTTGCGGTAGATCAATTACAAGCATCGCTCCACGTCCCATTTACAAGCATCTCTCCACGTCCCATTATGCGCATTGGGGGGAATCACCCATTCGGGGGAGCACTCGTCATGAAACGCATCCTTCTTGGCAGCACGGCCCTGCTCGGAGTCGCGTCGCTGACCAGCGGCGCGCAGGCCTCCGATGGCGTCAAGCTCGACGTCGGCGGGTTCTTCAACATCGTCTTCATGGGCGTGTTCGACCAAAAGAGCGACCACCATTTCGGCGGTCATCGCAACACCGACAGCATCAACCATAACGCCGAGATCCACTTCACCGGCGAGACGACACTCGACAACGGCCTCACCGTGGGCGCGCATCTCGAGCTCGAAGGCGAGAATTCGGATGACCAGATCGACCAAGCCTGGGTCTATTGGTCGGGCGGTTTTGGCAAGGTGCAGATCGGATCCCAGGATGCCGCGATTGCCCAGTTCTGTGTTCTGCCGCCGGGTGCCACCTCGAACTTCTCCGCCTTCTCGCCCAATGCCTGGGGCTCGAACGATCCGATCGGGTCCAACCCCACCTGCACCGACGTCGAGGGCAACTCGCAGAAGATCGTGTACATCACACCGAGCTTCGGCGGGTTCCAGCTCAATGTGTCCTACACGCCGAGCAACAACGCGGAGGATTATACGCAGACCGGCGTCAACGGTCCGGGCACGCCGAGCAACACTAACGGCACCGCGCATCAGACCTTTGGCGCCTATGCCACCTACAGCTATAGCAACGACCAGTGGGGCGTGAATTGGGGCGGCGGCGGCACCTGGCAGGCCGAGTTCAACCGCGGTCATGGCAGCAATTCGGGCAAGAGCTCGGATTATCAGACCGCCCTCAACCTCACGATCGGCGATTTCGCTGCGGGCGCGGTCATGGAATTTTTCGACAACGGCGGCAGCGACAACGACGTCTGGATTGCCGGCGGCGGCATGAGCTACACCATGGACGCCTTTACCGTGGGCGTCCAAGGAAGCCACGGACACTACAATGGCGAGAATCTCGGGTTCGACCCCAATCCGGGCGGCAGCCGGACTCTGAACCGCGTGATCCTGACCGGCGAATACGCCATGGCGCCGGGCGTCACACTCGACGCCGAGCTCGGCTATACCTGGTTTCATGATTCCGGCAACGACGTGCCGGACAGCCAGGACCATTATCACGCCTTCGACGTCGCCGTCGGCTCCGCTTTCGAGTTCTGATCACGGAACCATCGGCCTCGACGACTGATCATCCAATGGCCCGAGACAATGCTGCGAGGCTCTGAACCGGCACAGTCTCAGGCGTCCGGCATGCGTGTCCTGTTACGGGGTCGAGGGCTGCAAGATGACGGACTTAGATCGACAACTTCCGCCTGATCGCCCGACCTCTCACGATTCCCCTCGGATCGACAGCATGAAGACGGAACGGCCCGCCGCTTCAATGGGCCTCGTCGCCTGCACCGCGCTCGTGATCGGAAACATGATCGGGTCCGGCGTGTTCCTCTTGCCCTCCGCACTCGCCGGCTATGGCGTGCTCGCGCTTGCCGGCTGGGGGCTGTCGACCGCCGGTTCCTTGATCCTCGCCATCATGTTCGCGCGCCTCGCGGGGGCGATACCGGCGGCGGGTGGGCCCTACGCCTATACAAGGCTGGCATTCGGCGAGTTCGCAGGATTTCTCGCGGTCTGGTGCTACTGGAAGGCGGCCTGGATCGGCAACGCCGCGATTTCATTGTCGCTCGTCGGCTATCTCTCGGTCTTTGTCCCCGGGCTCTCCCGCGCCGGCGTTGCTCCGCTGGCGGCCATCGTAGCCATCTGGCTCTGCACGCTGATCAACATCTCCGGCATCCGCACGTTCAGCCGCTTGAACATCGTTTTCACGGTCCTGAAACTCATCCCCTTGATCGCGGTCGCATCGCTGGGATGGTGGTTCTTCGATCCTGCCAACATCACCGCTCCGAGCTTCGGCGTCACCATCCCGGAAACGAATGGCTTCGCTGCCGTCGCCACGGTCGCGACTTTGACGATGTGGTCCTTCATCGGCTTGGAATCGGCCACCGTTCCAGCCGAGAATGTCCGCGATCCACATCGCACCATTCCGCGTGCAACCCTCTTTGGAACGGGCGTCGCTGCGCTGGTCTATGTCCTCGCTGTCACGGCGGTCCAGGGAATCGTGCCGGCGAAGGCACTTGCCGGTTCCAGTGCGCCCTTCGCCGAGGCCGCCATGCGGATGGTCGGCGCATGGGGCGGCGACGTCATCGCGCTGGGAGCGATTGCCGCCACCTTTGGCGCTCTAATCGGCTGGGTGCTCATGCAAGGCCAAATCCCCTGGGCGGCGGCACAGGACGGCCTGCTGCCGAGCTCCCTTGGCAAATTGAACCGAAAGGAAGTCCCGGCCAACGCGCTGATCGCATCGGGCATCCTCGTCACCGTGCTGCTGCTGATCGAGGGGCAGGGCTCGCTGACCGAGGTGTTCCGGGTCATCATCCTGGTCGGGACCATGACGACCCTCGTGCCATACGCGCTTTGCGCCGCCGCCGTGCTGCAGTTGCTGGTCGACCGACCGGGGCTCTTCGGCGCCAAGGTGGCGGCAACGATGGCCGCCGTCGGTGTGCTGGGCTTCGTTTATTCCGTGTGGGAACTCTACGGGTCGGGCGAATCCGCCATCTTCTGGGGCTTTCTCGTGACCATCGCCGGCGTTCCTTTCTACACCTGGCGCAAGTGGCGCGATCGTGGCGCAGCCGGACTGAAAGCCGCGGTCGTCAGCAAGGCCGAGAGCTTCGGTTCCTCGACATCCCCCGCAGAGTGACCGAGACCCGCTGATTTTTTCGACGCTGAGCTCCCTCCCCGGAACCCCGGCGGCCGCTGAGACGTTCTACGGTCGTCTCTGCCTATTTACAGCGGACGCCCGGTCTTGAAGCTTCGGCCTGAGACGGATCTCGCGATGAACGCGAATCCCGCGGCCACGGCGCCGACGATGGCTGGCGCCGCCGATGTTGCGCAGTTCTTCATCCCCGCGGCGATCTCGCTGCAGGAACGGCGACCGCGCACGCTGAAGCACGGCGAGAGCTTCGCCGTCTTCGACCACAACGGCGATGCCCTGGCCGGGCTCGGCAGTCCCGAGGGCCTGTTCCATCGGGATACGCGCCATCTCTCGCATCTCTTCCTCACCATCGACGGCGCGCGGCCGCTGCTGCTCTCCTCGACGCTGCGCGACGACAACGCGACCTTGACCTGCGATCTCACCAACCCGGACCTGTTCGACGGCGACGGGAAGCTCGGTGCCGCCCATGACCTCATCCATCTCCGGCGTTCACGTTTCCTCTGGAACGCGACCTGCTTCGAGCGATTGGTGGTCCGGAACTTCGACCAGCAAATCCGGCGGGTCTCGGTGGAGATCGCCTTCGCTGCCGATTTCGCCGATCTCTTCGAGGTGCGTGGCACACGGCGCGAGCGCCGCGGCGAGCGTCACGCGCCCGAGGTCGGCGACAGCCGGGTCGTGCTCTCCTATTCCGGGCTCGACCGGGAGCGCCGGAGCACCTCCCTCACCTTCGATCCCGCGCCGACCGAGCTCAGCGGCGAGCGCGCGCGCTTCGTCTTCGAGCTCAAGCCCAAGGAGACGCGCTCGCTGTTCATGGAGGTGAATTGCGGCGCCGAGGGGCTGAACCGGCCGCCCCGCCGCGCCTTCTTCGGCGGCTTGCGCGAGGCGCGCCGGGCGCTGCGCGCGTGCTCCTCGCGCGCGGCCGCGATCGTGAGCTCCAACGAGATCTTCAACGAGGCCGTGCGACGCAGCGTCTCCGATCTCTACACCCTGATCACCGACCTGCCGGAGGGCCCCTACCCTTACGCGGGCATCCCCTGGTTCAGCACGACCTTCGGCCGCGACGGGCTGATCACGGCGCTGGAAACGCTCTGGCTCGATCCCGCGATCGCCAAGGGCGTGCTCGGCCATCTCGCCGCCACCCAGGCGACCCAAATGGACGCGGCGGCGGATGCCGAACCCGGTAAGATCCTGCACGAGGCACGCCACGGTGAAATGGCGATGCTCGGCGAGGTGCCGTTCCGGCGCTATTACGGCAGCGTCGATTCGACCCCGCTCTTCGTCATGCTCGCGGGCGCCTATCTCGAGCGCACCGGAGACACGCCGACGCTGCGGCGGCTCTGGCCGAACATCCAGGCGGCGCTCGACTGGATCACCGAGCACGGCGACCGCGACGGCGACGGCTTCGTCGAATATGGGCGCAAGACCGGCGAAGGCCTGATCAACCAAGGCTGGAAGGACAGCCACGATTCCGTGTTCCATGCCGACGGCGCGCTGGCGAAGGGCCCGATCGCGCTCGCCGAAGTGCAGGCCTATGTCTATGGCGCCTGGCGCGCGGCGGCGGAGATCGCGCGGCGCATCGGGGAGGCCGCGCGCGCGGTGGATTGCGATCGTCGCGCCGAGGATCTCCGGCGTGCCTTCGACGCGAGCTTCTTCGACGAGGGCATCGGCACCTACGTGCTTGCGCTTGACGGCGAGAAGCGACCCTGTCGCATCCGCACCTCCAATGCCGGCCATGCGCTGCTGACCGGGCTGGCGCTGCCGGAACGGGCCGAGGCGGTGGCGAAGAGCCTGCTGGGCCCCGACTCGTTCTGCGGTTGGGGGGTCAGGACCCTCGCCGCGACCGAGCAGCGGTTCAATCCGATGAGCTATCACAACGGATCGGTCTGGCCGCATGACAATGCACTGATCGCCGCCGGCCTTGCGCGGTATGGCTACCGCCGCGAGGCAGCCCGGATCTTCGAAGGCCTGTTCGCCGCCTCGACCTATATCGATCTCAGGCGCCTGCCGGAGCTGTTCTGCGGCTTTCCGCGCCAGCGCACCCAGGGTCCCACCTTCTATCCCGTCGCTTGCATGCCGCAGGCCTGGGCCGCCGCCGCGCCGCTCCATCTGTTGCAATCCTGCCTCGGCCTCGGCTTCAACCTGCACCACCGGCACGTCACTTTCGATGCGCCGACCCTGCCGACCTTCCTGGATGAGGTGGTGATCCGGAACCTGACGGTCGGCGAGTGCTCGGTCGACCTCGCACTCCGCCGCTCCGGGGCACATGTGGTGGTGGATGTGCTCGATCGCAAAGGCCCAATCCGCGTGTTGACCTCAAGCTGAGTGAGGCTGATTCGCCGGCCGTCTTCGGAGAAATCCTGGCGGGAACCCGGCTATCCGACTTATGCTCGCGCCATGGCTTCACCGATTCTCATCACTGGCTTCGATCCGTTCGACGGCATGGCTTACAACCCGTCGGCCGATCTGGTGCGGGCGCTCGACGGTGCGGAACTCTCAGGGCATCCGATCGCAGCCCGTCTGCTGCCGGTCGATTTCGCCCGTTATCGCGCGGCGCTGGAGGCACTGCTGCGCGAGACCCGACCCGCACTCTATGTCGGCTTCGGCCTCGCGACCGGCGAGGACATGATCCGGATCGAACGCTATGGCGTGAACCTTGCCGACTTCGTGATTCCCGACAACGTGGGGGCGCAACTGTCAGCGCGGCCGATCGAGGAGGGCGGTCCCGACGCGCGAGCGGCGACTCTGCCGGCCGCAGCAATCCGCGCGGCGCTGCTCCAAGCGGGCATCCCGGCGCGGCTTTCCAATTCCGCCGGCAGCTTTCTCTGCAATGCAACGCTCTATTCGGCACTCGGGCTGTGCGCGGCGCTGCGGCCGGCTCCGCCCTGTGGCTTCATCCATCTCCCCTATGCGAGCCACCAGGTCGCAACCATGCTCACCGAGCGCGGCGGGAAGCTCGACGGCGAGAGTGTCGCACCCTCGCTGCCGATCGAGACCATGATCGCGGCGGCGCGCATCGTGCTGCGCGTCGCGGTGGAGGCTTTGCGCCAGTCCCCCGGCTAATCCCTGACCGCCATCGTGGCGGTGACCTCGACCGAGATGCCGATCGGCAGCGAGCCCATGCCGACGGCGGCGCGGGCGTGCCTTCCAGCGTCGCCGAACACTTCGACGAAGAGATCGGAGCAACCGTTGATCACGCGCGGCTGCTCGGTGAACCCTTCGATCGCGTTCACCATGCCGAACACGCTCAGGACCCGCTCGATCCGGTCGAGCGAGCCCAGCGCCCGGCGCGCGACGGCAAGCAGCACGAGGCCGGTCAGGCGTGCGTGGCCGTAGGCCTGCTCCACGGTGAAGTCCCGCCCGACGACCCCGCAGGCGAAATCGCCATTCTCGAGCAAGGGGCCTTGACCCGAAAGATAGAGCACGCCGTTGTGCAGCACGGCCGGCACGTAGTTGCCCGCAGGTTTGGGCGGTTCCGGCAGCACGATCCCGCGCTCGCGGAGAACCTGCTCGGCGCTCATGCTGTCACTCCCGCCGGCGTGCCCGGCATCAGCTCGTAGGGATGCTTCCAGCGCGGCAGCGCCGCGATCCGCCCGGCCCAGGCCTCGACATTCGGAAACTCGCGGCTGCGGTCGATGCCGGTCGGCTCGTCAAAGAAGACGTAGCCGGCGAGCGAAAAGTCGGCGATGGTCGGGCGGGCGCCGAGGAGATAGGCGCGATCGGCGAGATGCTTGTCGACGATGGCATAGGCGCCGCGGGCACGGCTGCGCAGGAACTCCACGACGGGCGTCTCGCCCGCCTTCTGCAGACCGAACAGGAAGCGCAGCGTGGCGTAGTAGCTGGTAAACTTGTGATTGTCGAACAGGATCCAGCGCAGGATCTCGCGTTGTTCCTCCGCATCACGCCCGCCGAACTGGCCGGTCTGCTCGGCGAGGTAGGTGAGGATGACGCCGCTCTGGGTGAGGTGTCTCGCCTTGTGCTCGAGGACCGGCACCTCGCCCATCTCGTTCAATGTGCCGCGAAACGCCTCGCCACGGGTCTCGCCGTTGAAATAGTCGACCCAGACCGGCTCCCAGTCGCAGCCGGCGAGCTCGAGCGCCAACGCGACCTTATACGAGTTGCCCGACTCCTTCATGCCGTGCAGGCGATATTCGGCCATCGCTTCTCCCCTCGTCTGTCATTACGCCGAACCTAGCAACCGCCTCCCCCCGCGGCAAAGAGGATCATGCGGTGAAATCGGCCGCGACCGCCGGGTCGGCACTCGGAAATTCGGTGAATGCATCCTCAGGCAGCCGGGTCAGCAGCAAGCCCACCAGCAGGATGGCGAGATACCAAAGGATGACCAAGCCTACAGTCTCCGCTCTTGCGCCGGGCCGCAATGACTGCATGCGCCGGTCCGTGATGTTGGTCATGGGAGTCTCCTTCTCCTGGATCAGGCCGCGACGGTGGTGCGGATCGGCGGGGCGTCAGGATTGACGAGCTGCGCCTCGCCCTTGCCGAAGGACCAGTCGTCATCGCCGTTCTCGCGCAGCACGATGGCGGCATCTTCCGGTCTTAGTCCTGGGTTCTCGGCGAGATATGTGACGATGCGGCGGTAGAAGTCGCGCTTCACCGGCTCGGGACGGCCGCGGCGCAGTGTGACCTCGATGAAGACGGTGTTGTCGCTGCGCTCGGCGAAATAGGACCGGTCGTAGATCAGGTTGTCGTCCTCATGTTCGGTGATGATCTGGAACCGATCGGCGGGCGGGATGCCGATCGCGTCGACCAGCGCGCGATGCACACCGTCCGCGACGGCACGGCGGTAGGCGGCCGGCTTGCCGCGGCGGAGTGAGATCCGGACCAAAGGCATCTGGGCTCTCCGTAATGCGCGAGTCCAGCTCGCAGGCAGTAGAGACATACGCAAGCAAAACAGCAGATTCTAACGAGAAATTTTGACCTGATCTGTGAGCTCAGCTATCCTTTCCTAATGCCCGACCCCAACCTGCCGCTGGCCGCCCTCCGCGCCTTCGAGGCCGCCGCGCGTCATGGCGGCTACTCGCGGGCGGCCGAGGAGCTGCACCTGACCCATGGCGCGATCAGCTTCCAGATGCGCGCGCTGCAGGCCGAGCTCGGCGTCGATCTCTTCCGGCGCCAGGGCCGCCGCATGGTGCTGACCGAGGAGGGCCAACGACTCTTCGCCTATGTGCGCGACGGCTTCGATCGCCTCGCGCGCGGCATGGAGGAGGTGCGCGCGGCGCGGCGCGGTCAGCTGCTGACGGTCAGCGTGCATCCCGGCTTCGCGGCGCATTGGCTGATCCCGCGGCTTGGCGAGTTCCAGCACCGGCATCCCGAGATCGACGTCAGCCTGCTGCCCAACACGGCGCTGGTCGACTTCTCCCGCGAAACGGTCGATATGGCCCTGCGCTACGGGCCGGGGAATTGGCCGGGCCTCGTCGACATCAAGCTGATGGACGAGGAGGTGTTTCCGGTCTGCAGCCCGCGCTTCAACCAAGGTAAGCTGCCGCAGCATCCCGAGGAGCTCGCCGATCTGCCGCTATTGCGCGATGCGCGTCAGCCTTGGACCGACTGGTTCCGTTCGATCGGCCTTGATCTTCCCGAGCCCGCGCGCGGCCCGCTCTACAGCGAACCCAGTCTCGTCATCCAGGCGGCGATCGCCGGACTCGGCATCGCGCTGGCGCGCGGCGCGCTGGTGAAGGCGGAGATCGAAGCCGGGCATCTCATCCGGCTCTTCCCCCGCAGCGCGCGGACGCGATTCTCCTATTATATCGTCTACCCGCCGTCCCATGCCGACCGGCCGCGCGTCGCTGCCTTCCGCGACTGGCTGATCGCGCAAGCCGCCCAATGAATTAATTCAGACAAATAGCTCGCCCGGCGCGAAGGCTTGCGATATTCCGCTTCCCGGAAGCCCGCACTCTTGTGCATTCTGCGGGAGCGACGGGGAGAACAAGAAGACCACATGTCCAGGGATCAGACGTCCAGACAAGGACCTGCTCTGGTCGCCGATATCGGCGGCACCAACGCGCGCTTTGCCGTGGCCGACCTTTCCGGCCCGGTGCCGCAGGTGCCGCAATTCGAGACCTTCGCTTGCGCGCGCTTTCGCTCGCTCCCCGAAGCGGCGGCCGCCTATGTGGCGAAGGCGGGCGTGCGGCCGGCACATGCCGCCTTCGCCGTCGCCGGCCCGATCACCGGCGATCGCGCCACCATCACCAACCTGCGCTGGACCATGACGGTGGACGAGCTGCGCGCGGCCACGGGAGCCGAGACCGTGCTGTTGGTGAACGATTTCGTGGCGCAGGCGCTCGCGGTGCCCATGCTCGTCGGCAAGGACCTGCGACAGCTCGGCGGCACGATGCCGGTCGAGCGCGCGACCAAGGCCGTGGTCGGACCGGGGACCGGGCTCGGCATCGGGGGCATCGTCTGGTCGGCGAGCCGCTGGATGCCGATTCCCGGCGAGGGCGGGCACGCCGACTTCGCGGCGGAGACGCAAGAGGAGATGGCGTTGCTGGCGCCGATCCATGCCGGCCTCGGTCACTTCTCCAACGAGCGCGTGCTCTCGGGCCCCGGCCTGGTCAATCTCTATGCTGCCTTCGCCGCCCATCGCGGCGTCAAGGCACCGGTGCTGGAAGCCTCGGAGGTGACGCGGCGGGGCCTTGCCAACGAGGACCCGATCGCGGTCGCGGCGCTCGACTTCTTCGTGCGCGCGCTGGGCAGGGTCGCCGGCGACACGGCGCTCACCCTGGGTGCGCAGGGCGGCGTCTATCTCGGCGGCGGTATCCCGCCCAAGATCCAGGACGCGCTCGACGGCCCCACCTTCCGCGACGCCTTCGAGTCGAAGGGGCGACTCTCGGCCTTCGTGAAGCCGATCCCGGTCTATGTCGTCCTGGCCCGCGACGCCGGCCTGCGCGGCGCCGCCGCGGCGCTGATGGCGGCTGTGGCGTGACCGAGCGCGAGGATCAAGCCTTGAAAGAGCCGACAGCGGCCGCGACGCCGCAGCTCGAGTTCATGCCGTCGCGGCAGTTTCCGGAATGGTTGGCGGAGCATCGGCTGTCGCTTGCATTCTCCACCTATCAGGCGGGGAAACTGTTCTTCATCGGGCTGCAACCCACCGGAAGGCTCTCGATCTTCGAGCGCACCTTCAACCGCTCGATGGGACTCTGGAGCGACGGACAGACCTTGTGGATGACGACGCTCTATCAGCTCTGGCGGTTCGAGAACGCGCTGGAGAAGGGCGAGAACCATCAGGGCTACGACCGGCTCTACGTGCCTCAGCTCGCCTATACGACGGGCGACATCGATGCGCATGACATCTCGGTGGATGCCGAAGGCAGGCCGATCTTCGTCAACACGCTGTTCTCCTGCCTCGCCGCGCCTTCGGAGGCGAAGAGCTTCCGCCCGCTCTGGCGCCCCGGCTTCGTCAGCCGGCTGGTGCCGGAGGATCGGTGTCATCTGAACGGCCTCGCCATGGAGAACGGCCGACCGCGTTACGTGACGGCGGTCGGCGAAAGCGACGTTGCCGACGGCTGGCGCGAGAAACGCGTCGGCGGAGGTGTCGTGGTCGATGTCGAAGAGGCTCGGATCGTGGCGCGCGGTCTCTCCATGCCGCATTCGCCGCGGATCTACGAGGGAAAGCTTTGGCTGCTCGATTCCGGCACCGGCCATTTCGGGTTCATCGAACCGTCAAGCGGCCGGTTCGAGCCGGTCGCTTTCTGTCCCGGCTATCTCCGCGGCCTCTGGTTCCACGACCGCTTCGCCATCGTCGGACTCTCGCAGCCGCGTGAGAATAAGACCTTCGCCGGATTGCCGATCGACGACGCCTTGGCCAAGCGCGGCGCCTCGCCGCAATGCGGGCTGATGGTGATCGATATGAAGAGCGGCGCCGCGGCGCATTGGTTGAAGATCGAGGGCATCGTCCACGAGCTCTACGACGTGGTGGCGCTCGCCGGCGTGCGCCGACCGATGGCGCTCGGCTTGAAGACCGATGAGATCCGTCGGCTGCTCACGATCGAAGAGTAGCCTGCGCGAATTTTAACCCAACTTTATCTTGTCCGCTTCGAGCCGAAACGGCATAGTCCCCGCCGGTTGAGCGAAGTGACGTTTCTTTGCGTTTCGGTAGCGGCTCCGGCGGGAGCCTGATGCTTTTGCCGTGGCCAGGAATACCACCGTGACAGGTGGCTTACCGACGCAGGCGGCGAGTTCGTTTCCGGGGATTGAATGCGTGCGAGTGCTGGCGCCAACCGGGCGCCCAGATCAGCGTCCGGCGCCTTGCATCGTGACGAGGCGCGAAGCTCCCAACATCGCAAACGCCGATATGCCGGGTCTCAACCGCGCCCTGGGCCGCGAGTCCTAGAAGGTTCTGCTCCTTGTCGCCGCGCCACGCCTGGCCGCTGCTTTTTCAACATCCAGTAGAAGGGTACTGCCATGTCGACCGTGAAGGTGACGAGCGCGACCGGAGTCGATTTTGACGACTATGCCTTGCCGGACCCGGTCGGCGGCACGGTGGCGAGCCACACGGCGGCGAAGTGGCATATCGACTATGCGGGCGGCGCGTCGGACGACTATACGGGCAAGGGCTTCACCTACACCGGCAACGCGCTCACCGGCGGCACGATCACCGGCTTCACCATCGTGGAATCGCCGACCGAGCAGTTCACCGTGACCGGCATCTCGGTGCCGGCCGCGGATCTGCACAATGCCGCCAACGCCGCAGCCTTCTTGAGCGAAGTCCTGCAAGGCAACGACACCATCACCGGCGGCAACGGCGCCGACCATCTGCTCGGCTTCGCCGGCAACGACGTGATCGACGGTGGCAAGGGCGCCGACGTGATGGAAGGCGGCGCTGGTAACGACGCCTATATCGTCGACAACCTGGGCGACGTGGTGAAGGAGAATCCGGGCGAGGGCATCGACACGGTCAAGACCTCGGTCCTGATCACCAACGCCTATGCCGAGGTCGAGAACTACATCTTCACCGGCAAGGGCAACTGGACCTTCACCGGCAACGACGCCGGCAATGTCATCACCGGCGGCGCCGGCAACGACGTGATCGACGGCGGCAAGGGCGACGACACGATGACCGGCGGCGCCGGCAACGACACCTATTATGTCGACTCCGCCAAGGACGTGGTGGACGACAGCAGCGGCACCAGCGACACCATCATCAGCAGCGTCCTGCCGGCCGGCCTCACCGCCGGGATCGAGAACTACACTTACACCGGCGCCTCCGACTGGACCTTCACCGGGACCAGCGGCAACAACATCCTGGTCGGCGGGACCGGCTCGGACAACCTCAGCGGCGGTAGTGGCAACGACACGCTGAACGCGGGCTCGGCCGGCACCGACACCCTCACCGGCGGCCTCGGCAACGACACTTATGTGATCGACCATACGGGCGTCAGCGTGGTGGAGGCCGCCAAGGGCGGCATCGATCTCATAGAGGCCAGCGTCACGATCGACCTCACCGGATCCGGCTTCGCGGACCAGGAGATCGAGAACGTCACCCTGACCGGCAGCGGCAGCATCAACGCCACCGGCAACGATTCCAACAACGTCCTGATCGGCAACAGCGGCGACAACGTGGTGGACGGCGGCAAGGGGGATGACACGCTGAACGGCGGCAGCGCCGGCGCCGATACGCTCACCGGCGGCCTCGGCAACGACACCTATGTCATCGACCACACCGGTGTCACCGTGGTGGAAGCTGCCGGTGGCGGCACCGACACGATCCAGGCGAGCATCTCGATCAACCTCACCGGGACCGGCTTCGCGGGCCAGGAGATCGAGAACGTCACCCTGACCGGCAGCAAGAGCATCAATGCCATCGGCAACGATCTCGACAACGTGCTGACCGGCAACGCCGCCGACAACACGCTGGACGGCGGCAAGGGCAACGACACGCTGATCGGCGGTGCCGGTAGCGACACCTACGAGGTGGACTCCGCCGGCGACAAGGTGATCGAGCTTGCCGGCGCCAATTCCGGCGAAGACCTCATCGAAACCACGGTCCTGCTGAAGACGGCCGTCGCCAATGTCGAGGACTACACCTACAAGGGCACGGCCGACTGGACCTTCACCGGTAATGCGTTGAACAACTTCATCACCGGTGGCATCGGCAACGACACGCTGGACGGCGGGGTCGGCAACGACATCCTGATCGGCGGCGCCGGCAACGACACGATGACCGGCGGCGTCGGCAACGACCGGCTCGACGGCGGCACCGGCGACGACGCGCTGATCGGCGGCGCCGGCAACGACAGCTACTGGGTCGACAGCACCAAGGACAGCGTGACCGACACCTCCGGCAGCTTCGACCGGGTGATCGGCAGCACTATCGCCTTCACCGGTCTGATCGCCGGGATCGAGGGTTACTACTATCTCGGCTCCGCCAACTGGACCTTCACCGGCAACGATGCCGACAACGTGCTCTGGGGCGGCTCCGGCGCCGACACGCTCAGCGGCGGCAAGGGCAACGACTACCTGAACGGCAATGGCGGCGCCGACGACCTTACCGGCGGGCTCGGCAACGACACCTATATCATCGACAACGCCGGCGACCGGATCCACGAGGACGCCAAGTCCGGCACCGACCTCGTGGAGACCAGCCTCGCCTCCACCAACCTGGGTGACGTCAACGATCCGATCTACGGCAACCAGGAGATCGAAAACCTGCTTCTCCTGGCTGGGGCCAAGGATGCGATCGGCAATGGGCTCAACAACATCATCGAGGGCAATTCCGCCGACAACCATATCGCCGGCGGCGACGGCAACGACGTGCTCTGGGGCGAGGGCGGCAACGACACGCTCGACGGCGGCAAGGGCAATGACACGCTGATCGGCGGCGACGGCAACGACACCTACGAGGTCGATTCCACCGGTGACAAGGTCGAGGAGGGTGTCGGCGCCAACAGCGGCAGCCACGACCTGATCGAGACCACGACCACCGCCTTGAAGGTCGCGGTCGCCAATGTCGAGGACTATACCTACAAGGGCTCGGGCGACTGGACCTTCACCGGCAACGACCTCGCGAACATCATCACCGGCGGCACCGGGCACAACACGCTCAGCGGCGGCAAGGGCGACGACACCCTGACCGGCAATGCGCTCAATGACACGCTGGACGGTGGCGCCGGCAACGACACGCTCATCGGCGGCGCCGGCAACGACACCTATCTGATCGACAGCGCCGGCGACAAGATCACGGAGAAGCTCGGCGAAGGCAACGACACGGCGAAGATCGCGCTGGTGACCATTGCCGACGCCACCCATTTCGACAATGTCGAGAACTTCATCTTCACCGGCAAGGGCAACTGGACCTTCACCGGCAACGACCTCGGCGATCACATCACCG
>DATKMF010000037.1:0-12129 GCA_035542015.1 Candidatus Cybelea sp. | reverse complement strand
CGGTCGAGCAGCGTGTGGGCCACACGCCGCGCGATCTCCTCGACACCGGGCGTGCTGATCAGGATCACGAACTCGTCGCCGCCGAGGCGCGCCACCCTGTCTGAGGCGCGCACGGCGCCGCGGATGCGCTCGGCGAACACTTTCAAGAGCTCGTCGCCGACGTCGTGGCCGAGCGTATCGTTGATCTGCTTGAAACGGTCGATGTCGAGGAACAGCACCGCACCCTCGACCTTGCCCTCCCGCCATCGCGACACCGCTTCGGCGAGCATCTCCGTCATGCCGCGGCGATTGAGCAGGCCGGTCAAGGCGTCGGTCAAGGCCTCGCGGCTCAGCGCCTGTTCGCGCTTCTGGCTGTCGGTGACGTCCCAGGCAATGGCGTAAAATCCATCGACTGCGCCGTCGCCATCGAAGCTCGGGATGTAGCGCTGCTCGACATAGCGGGTCTCGCCATTGGCGATCATGGGTCGCAAGAACGCGACCTCCTCGCCGGCGTAGGTGCGCTCGATGTACGGGCGGACGACATCGTAGATTTCGGGCTCGACCACCTCGGCGACGCTGCGGCCCACCATGCTCTCGGGATCGATGCCGAAAATGTCGCCGTATTCCTTGTTGCAATACTGGTAGCGCTGCTCGCGATCGACATGGGCGACCAGGGCGGGCACTGCGTCGGCGATCGCACGCAGCAGCGTCGAGCTGCGCTTGGCCTCCGCATGCGCCCGCTCGGTCTCCGCCTGCGCCTCCAGCAGTTCCTCCAGCAGCTTCGCCAGCTCGCGCTCGCGCTGCTTTTGCGCGGTGATGTCGGTCCTGAGGCTGACATAGTCGCCGCTGGCGGTGCGACGGTGGCTGATCAGCACCCAGCGCCCGTCGTTGAAGGCGCCTTCGCCGAAATAGGGCTCCGGCCCCTGGAACCGCCTCATCCAGGTCTGCACGAAGTCCTCGGCCTCAGTCGCCGAGGAGATGCCCGGATATTCACCCCGTTTGGCGCCGTGGCGCAGGACATCCGAGAAGCTTGCCCCGACGATGAAGGCGGGGGCGGTCAAGGGATAGAGCTCGAGCATGCGTCGGTTGAAGAGCCTGACCTTGAGCTCGGGATCGAGCAGGACGAAACCTTCGGGCAGGCTCTCGATCGCCTCGCGCAACCGCGTCTCCGCCATCTTCAAGGCGGTGATGTCGGTCCAGACGCCGACATAGCCGCCTTCCGCGGTGCGGCGCTCCATCACGCGCATCCATCTGCCGTCGTTCCACTGGATCTCGACCGGGGTCGACGGCGGATTGCGGTGCACTTCCATGCGCCACCGCTGCCAGCCTTCGGGATCGAGCAACGCGTCTATCGCTGTCAGCTTGCCGTGGGCAAAGGCACGGGTGAGTTCCTCGAACGTATGTCCGAGCGGCGGGCCGAACTCGGCCTCCTGCTCCTTGTTCAGGAACCCCTCGTTGTAGATCAACAGTCGGTCCTCGGCGTCGAACAGCGCGAAGCCGTTCTGCATCGCGTTGACCCCTTCCTTGAAACGCTGCTCGTTGCGCTGGATCATCTCCTGCAATCGCCACGCCTCGCCGACGTCATGGAACACCACGACGCCGCCGCGTCGCCCGCCCGCATCGCTCACCAGCGGCCTGCCCGTCACGCTGATCGTGCGCAGCGCGCCGGCGGCATCGGGCACGATCATCTGCACATTGTCGGTCGGCTCACCGTCGAGGGCGCGCGCGATCGGCAGATCCTTGGCCGGGAACGACGTCACACCGTCGAGGCGGAACGCGCGAGCCGATTCGATCCTCGCCGCTTCGTTCTCGGCGGCTGTCCTGCCGAAATCGGAGAGCTTCCGCGCCGCCGGATTGGCGAGCACGATCCGCCCCTCGGCATCGGCGACGATGATGCCTTCGCCGATCGAGTTGAAGATGGTCTCGAGCAAGCCGGTCTGCTCGCGGTGCTTGGCTTGCAACGCCAGCCGGTCGTCTTCGTTCTGGAGACCAAGGCCCAGCAACATGGTGCCGAGAGGAAGCACGAGCAGAAGCGGCAGTGCGAAACCGGGCACCGAGGCAACGCTTGCGGCAGGGTTAAGAATGGTGAAGACGGCGGAGCCGATCAGCACCACCACGATGCCCAGCACGAGCAGGCTGATCGCATTCAGCTTGATCCGCTCGCGCGTTCTGAGATCGCGATAGACGAGGCCGGTGAGACCGATCAGCACCGCCGTCACGCTGCCGGAGACCGCGCCGGCGCCGCCGAGCCAGAGTCGGCAGGCGATGGTGATGAGGACGGTCACCAGCCCGGCCACCGGACCGCCGAATACTGCGGCAAGGGCGGTCATGATGTTCCGGCCGTCGACGAACACCCCGGATGTCACCTCGATCCGGTCGAGCATCGCGATCGCAGCACCGAAACCGAACAGGACGCCGACCGCCAGGGTGAGATATCGCGGCGGCCAATGGGCACGCCGTCGCAGCCCCGCATAGCCGATGGCCACCAGGGCGAAAAGGCTGACGTTCTCCACCAGTCCCAGAGCGACGCTAACCGTAGGGTTCATCCAGACGCCAAGTGGTTGTCCCGAGCGCGCAGCCTAAGGAGAGCATGGTTAACCGGGGTTTAACAACAGCCCGCAACCCACGATGCGACGCGGTCTTTACCCAATCTCAACCAAAAGCCCGGAGCATGAGGCCTGCCGCTCTTCGATCGAGCTCCGAGGCCAGCGCTTGGACCGCACCCACTCATCGCCCCCGGACGGCGCCCAATCGGACACTCGGACCGAGGCACCGCGCCTCGCGCGCGCGAGCCGGCCGGGCGTGAAGCATATCAGCCTGGCGCTGCAGGGTGGCGGCTCGCACGGCGCCTTCACCTGGGGTGTCATGCATCGGCTGATGAGCGAGCCCAAGATCTATATCGACGGGATCAGCGGCACCAGCGCCGGCGCGATCAACGCCGCCGTGTTCGTCGACGGATTCCTCAAGGGCAGGCGCCAAGGTGCCATCGATGCACTGGCGCGGTTCTGGGATCGCGTCGCGGCGCTCTGCCCCTTGCCGCGCACCTTCCCGCGCGGCATTCCCGGCCTCTCGGAGGGCTGGAGGGTCGATGGCGATCCCACCTACATGCTGGTCGATTTCATGACCCGGTTCTGGTCGCCGCGGCAGTTCAACCCGATGAAGCTCAATCCGCTCGGCGATCTGCTGCGTGAGCTTGTCGATTTCGAGAACCTGCGACGCCATCCCGAGATCAAGGTCTTCGTCACCGCCTCCAACGTGCGCACCTGCAAGTCGCGGCTGTTCAGGACGCCGGAGCTGACGGCCGACACCCTGCTCGCCTCCGCCTGCCTGCCGCTGCTTTTCGAGGCGGTCGAGATCGACGGCGAGCATTATTGGGACGGCGGCTATCTCGGCAATCCCGCGATCTATCCGCTGATCCATGAATGCGCGAGCAGCGATGTCGTCATCGTGCACATCAACCCGATGAACCGGCCGGAAGTGCCGGAGAGCGCGCGCGACATCCTCAACCGCATCAACGAGATGACCTTCAACTCCAGCCTGGTGCGCGAGATGACCGGGATCGCGACGGTGACTCAGCTGGTCGAGAGCGGCAAGCTCAACGACGACCGCTACGTCGCCGTGCGATTCCACGAAATCAGCGCCGAGGTGGAGCTCGCCGAGATGGGAGCGCTCTCGAAGATGAACACCGAGCGCGCTTTCCTCGAGCACCTGCACCGGCTCGGCTACGAGACCGCCGACCGCTGGCTCACCGGTAATTTCGAAAAGATCGGCTGGGAAAGCACGCTCGACGTCGTCGCGCGGTTCGGCTGATCCCGCCGCCCTAGTCCTCCGCTCCCGGCTTCGACCCGCGCAGGCGCTTGACGCCGCTGCGCCGCGCCTTGCCTTCGAGCCGCCGCTGCTTCGCCCCGAGTCCCGGCTTGGTCGCGACCCGGCGCTTCGGCTGGTGCGCCGCCTTGCGG
Source organism: Candidatus Cybelea sp. (assembly GCA_035542015.1). GTDB lineage: Bacteria > Pseudomonadota > Alphaproteobacteria > Dongiales > Dongiaceae > Dongia. The sequence goes on along the minus strand of DATKMF010000037.1, from coordinate 8,191 downwards.
ATCAGCTCGACCAGCCGGTCGAGCGCGTCCCGGCGGTTGGCGTCCTGGGTGCGGAACCGGTCGGCGGTCAGCACGATGACGCCGTCCTTGGTGAGACGGGCGCCGGCGATCGCCTGAAGGCGCGCCCTGACCCGCTCGGGAAGCGAGGGCGAGTGCCGCGCATCGAAGCGGAGCTGGACCGCGGTCGAGACCTTGTTGACGTTCTGTCCGCCGGCGCCGCCCGAGCGGATGAACGTCTCCACGATCTCGTCCTCGCGGATCGCGAGCCGGTCGTCGATGACGATCATCGTGGCGCTTTCATGGCCGAAAATCCAGGAATCCATACCCCAACCGGCGCGGCTCCGGATATATAGAGCCCTGTTAAGACCATTCCTAGTGGCATGCCGCCGGGAAACATGGTTGGATCGAAACCGGGGTTGCCGGGCGAGTTGGCGCGGATGGTTCGGAGCATATCGGTGCGTGTCTGGCGGGGGACGGCCTTCCGTTTCTCTTCTTTAGCCTTGGTCGCCCTTGTCCTCATATCCGTATTCGGCCCCGCGCGCGCCGACCAGCCGAAGGACGCGATCCAGTCGGCGGTGGGCAGCGACCAGATCCAGCGCGATGCACCGCTGCCCGAGCGCGCGCGCCAGTCGATCAAGGAAGCCGAGAGTGAGCCCGACATCCAGCACGATCGGCCGAACAATCCCCCGCCCACGGCCCCACAGAACTTCTCGATCTCGCCGTTCTGGGCGAGCGTCGTTGCAATACTTCCCTATCTGATCCTCGGCATCATCGTCTTGGGTCTGCTCATCGTTCTGGCGCGCTACGTCGCCAGCCGCGCCGCGCTGAGACCGGCCGATCGCGACAAGGCGGCGGGGGAGCCTACATCAGTGAGTCGGGCGCTCGGTCCGGACGAGCCGGAGCGCGACCATACCTTCGACGAGGTGGACGCGCTGGCCGCCGCGGGCGCTTTCACCGAGGCCGTGCACAAGCTGCTGTTGCTGGTGCAGGGCCGGGTCAAGAGCCGGATCGAGCACGGTGTCCAGGTCTCGCTGACCAGCCGCGAGATCCTGCGCCGCGCCAGGCTGCCGTCCGACGCGGCGACCGCGTTCGCAACCCTGGTCGCTGCGGTCGAGATCAGCTATTTCGGCATGCAGGCGGCGAACGCTGCGACCTACCAGCTCTGCCGCGCGCATTCGCAGCGCGTGCTGGCTGCGGCGGCGGGGTGATCGCAAGATGGCCGGGCCCGCCTCGCTGCTGAACACGCCGCGGATGCAGGCACTGCGGCGCTCCTCCGCGGGGCCGTTCCCGCTCATCACGCTGATCGTGCTGATCGTCATCGGCCTCTTGAGCTTCCTCGGCGCGAGCTATCTCGAAGTGTTCGACGACGGATCGGGCGAGCCGTGGACGGACGATGCCAACGCGTTCTCGCGCTCGGCGATCGGACACCGCGCCTTCGTCGCCACCCTGCGCAAGCTCGGCATCCCGGTCGAGATCAGCCGGTTCCGCACCCTGGACAAGGTCGGCGCCGGCAACCTGCTGCTGGTCATCGAGCCGGATACCGGCACCGCGGGCCAAGCGATCCTCGCCCACCTACGCGAGGTGCCGCATGCCCTGCTGGTGCTGCCGAAATGGGAGGGTTGGCCGGACTTGCAGAAGCCGATCTGGATCGGCCGCATGAACCTCCTTCCCGAGCACGTCCCTGCCGACGTGCTGCACAGCGTGCTCTCCAGCGTGAAAATAGCGCGCAACACGGGCACGGCAACGCGCCGGTCCGACCGGTTCGGCGGCAAGCTCGAGCTCAACGATCCGCAATACATCGCGCCCGCCGGCGAAACCAATTTCACGCCGCTGATCGACACGCCGTATGGAATCGTCGCCGGCAAGCTCGACATCTCCGGCAACGAGCTCGGGATCCTCTCCGATCCGGACCTGCTCTCCAACTCAGGGCTCGACGACGCGGACAACGGGGTGATCGCCGTCTCCATCGTGAAGATGCTGCTGCCGCCGGGCGGCACGGTGATCGTCGACGAGACGTCGCACGGGTTCGAGGTCCGGCCCAATCTCTTCCGCACCATGCTGCGCCCGCCCTTCGTCGCGGTCAGCATCGCCGCCGTCCTCGCGCTGATCGTGCTGGTCTGGGCCGGGGTCTCCCGCTTCGGCGCGCCGCAGCGCGAGGTGGAGGCGCTCGCCGCCGGCAAGCTCACGCTGATCCGCAACGCGGCGCAGCTGCTCCGGCTCGGCACCACCGCCGCCATCCTGCTGCAGAGCTACCGCCGCCTGACCCTCGCCGACGCAATCGCCGAGCTGCACGGGCCCGCGGGTCTCGACGAGTTCGGCCAGGCCGCCTGGCTCGACCGCGCCGCGCGGCATCGCGGGCTAAAGCTCAAGGTGACGCCGATGCTCGACGAGATGGCGGCGCTCGCCGAGGCCAACCGTCTCGATGCCGGGCGGGCGCTGCGCTTCGCCCTGGACCTTCACCGCTGGAAACAGGAGATCATGCATGGAGCCATCACCGGCCGCCGCGCCGCTTGAGGTCGAGGCGTCGAATGGCGAGCTCAAGGCGCTCCAAGACGCCGCCCAACGGCTGCGCACCGAGGTGCGGAAGGTGGTCGTCGGCCAGGACGAGGCGCTCGACCTCTTGCTGGTCGCACTCTTCTCCGACGGTCACATTCTGCTGGAAGGCGCGCCGGGCACGGCAAAGACGTTGCTGGTGCGCGCCTTCGCCGCGGCGATGAACCTGAAGTTCGGCCGCATCCAGTTCACGCCCGACCTGATGCCGGGCGACGTGCTCGGCACCAACCTCTTCAACTTCCAGAGCAACACCTTCCAGCTGGTGAAGGGTCCGATCTTCACCCAGGTGCTGCTGGCGGACGAGATCAACCGCACGCCGCCCAAGACCCAGGCGGCCCTCCTGCAGGCGATGCAGGAGCGTGAGGTCACCATCGACAACTCGACCTACGACCTCGGCATGGGCTTCATGGTGATCGCGACCCAGAATCCGATCGAGCAGCAGGGCACCTATCCCCTGCCCGAGGCCCAGCTCGACCGCTTCCTCTTCAAGCACGTGATCGGCTATCCGCCGCGCGAGGACGAGCTGGCGATCGTCGAGCGGCATGGCAGCCATGGCGCCATGCCCAAACTGGAGACGCTCGGCATCGCGCCGGTGTTCGATCTAGCCGCACTGGAGCGCAGCCGGCGGGCGATCGAGCGGGTGCGCGTCTCGACCGAGATCGTCGCCTACATCGTCGATCTGACGCGTGCGACCCGCGAGCATCCCTCGCTGCAGTTCGGTGCCTCGCCCCGCGCCGCCAGCATGCTCTCGATGGCCTCGCGGGCCTATGCGGCGCTCGCCGGGCGCGACTATGTGATCCCGGACGATGTCAAGCATCTCGCGACCCCGGTGCTGCGGCATCGCGTCGTGCTCTCGCCCGGCGCCGAGATCGAGGGCCTGACCTTCGACCAGATCATCGCCCAGATCGTGGCGGCGACGCCGGCCCCCCGATGATCCAAGCGCGGTGACACACGCATGATCCTGCCGACCGCCCGCGCGGTGAGCCTGGTCGCGGCGGCACCTCTGGTGTCGCTGCTGCTGGTCGCGATCGCGCCGCGGCTCTGGCTGCTCGGCATTGCCTATCTCGGTGTCGTCACCTGTGCGTTCCTGCTGGACGCGCTGCTGGCGATGCCGTCGCGCCGCCTGAAGCACGCGCTCACCGTCCCGGACATGCTGTATGTCGGCGAGCGCATGCCGCTCGTCCTCGATCTGACGCCGGAGACAAGGCGGCCGCCGGATGAGATCGAGGCGACCGTCGACCACGATCCGAGCATCGGCATGCCGGAGCTGATCCGCGTGCCGAGCACCGGTGGGCGCACGATCCGCACCGAGGTCCCGCTGCTGCCGACCCGACGCGGCGCGGCGGCACTATCGGCGCTCTGGCTGCGCTGGACCGGGCCCTACGGGCTGATGCGCATCCAGTCGCGGCGCAAGCTCGACCAGAAGCTCCGCATCGTGCCCAACATCCGCGCGGTGCGCGCCGCGGCGATCGCGCTGTCGCGCCAGGATTCCACCTTCGGCATCAAGGACCAGCGCCAGCTCGGCGACGGCTCGGAGTTCGACGCGCTGCGCGACTACCAGCCCGGCTTCGACCGCCGCGCCATCGACTGGAAGCACTCGGCGCGGCATCTCAGGCTGGTCTGCAAGGAGTTCCGCAGCGAGCGCAACCACCAGATCATCCTGGCGCTCGACACGGGGCATCTGATGCGCGAGCCGATCGGCGGCGTGCCGCGGCTCGACCATGCGATCAACGCCGGGCTGCTGCTCGGCTACGCCTCGCTGAAAGGCGGCGACCGCGTCGGCCTGTTCGGCTTCGACGCCCGCGTCCGCCTCTATGCGGAACCGCTGGGCGGCATCGACCGCTTCGCGCGGCTCCAGCGCCTGACCGCAGAGCTCGACTATGCCGCCGAGGAGACCAACTTCACCCTCGGCCTGACGACACTCTCGCAGCAGCTGCAGCGGCGCTCGCTGGTCGTGCTGATCACCGACTTCGTCGACACGGTGACCGCCGAGCTGATGGTGGACAATCTGGGAAGGCTCTCCAACAAACATCTGGTGCTGTTCGTCACCCTGCAGGACCCGGAGTTCAAGGCGATCGTCGATGCGGCACCGGATTCGATCGCGGGTTCGATGGAGGCGGTCGCCCGGTCGGTGGTCGCCGACGAGCTCCGCCGCGAGCGCCGCATCGTGTTCGAGAAGCTCCGCCGCCTCGGCGTGCAGTGCCTCGAGGCCCCGCATACAAAGATAGGCACCGACCTCATCAACCGCTATCTCGCGATCAAGCAGCGGGAGATGATTTGATGCGCCGTTCCATCGCGAGCGTGTCGCGCGCTTCGGCGGTGATCTCGAAGGAGCGGACGCGCGACTCGTGGTCGTAGATCTGCGCCGTCACCATCAGCTCGTCGACTTGCGTGCCGGCGATGAACTCGGCAAGGCCGCGCCGGACCGTGTCGGGCGCACCGACCACGGCGTAGGCGAGGCTGTGCTCCACCATCTGCCGCTCCATCGGCGACCAGAAGCCCTCCATCGTCTCGCGCGGCGGCGGCAAGGGGCCGGGCGAGCCGCGGCGGAGCGCGATGAACTGCTGCTGCAGCGAGGTGAAGAGCCGCCGCGCCTCGCGGTCGGTCTCGGCGGCGAACACGCTGATGCAGGCCATGGCATGGGGCTTTTCGAGCGCCCGCGACGGCTTGAACCGGCTGCGGTAGAGCGAGAGCGCGCTCATCAGATGATCCGGCGCGAAATGCGAGGCGAAGGCGTAGGGCAAACCGAGCTCGGCCGCGAGCTCCGCGCCGAACAGGCTCGAGCCCAGGATCCAGACCGGCACGTTGAGACCCGCGCCCGGCACCGCGCGCACCTGCTGGCCCATTACATGCGCACTCGTGGGTGGCGGCGCGTCGAAATAGCTCATGAGCTCGAGCACGTCCTGCGGGAACGTGTCGTCGCTTCCGGAGAGGTTGCGGCGCAGGGCGCGCGCGGTCCGGATGTCGGTGCCCGGCGCGCGGCCGAGGCCGAGATCGATGCGGCCGGGGAAGAGGGACTCGAGCGTGCCGAACTGCTCGGCGATGATGAGCGGCGCGTGGTTGGGCAGCATGACGCCGCCGGAGCCGACCCGGATGGTCTTGGTGCCGCCGGCGACATGGGCGATCACCACGGAGGTCGCGGCGCTGGCGATGCCCGGCATGTTGTGATGCTCGGCGAGCCAGTAGCGCTTGTACTGCAGGCGCTCCGCCTGGCGCGCGAGGTCGAGCGTATTCCTGAAGGCATCCGCCGCCGCGGCACCTTCGCAGATCGGCGAGAGATCGAGCACGGAAAACGGGATCACGGCAGGCCTCCCTGGCTGTTGCCGGAGAAGATAACCGCTTCCGATGGGATTAGGCCCCCGGTGAACGCCGGGGCGCCCATGCGCGGGGCGCAACACCCTACCCGCAACAGGGTGGCTCTGGACCTTCCGCGCGGTCGGTGTAGATTGGATATCGCTGATTGCAACTTCGAACGGAGTCCGTCATGGCCAAAGGCGAGCAGAAATCCAACCGCGAGAAGAAGAAGCCGAAGAAGAAGGCCGAGGCCTCGGTCAAGGTCGAGTCCAGCTACAAGCAGTCTTTCGGGAAGAAATAGGCACAGGGTTAACCGAGGGCCTAGCCGCTTTTCCGCCACCTCGGCTTCCGCTCTAATACCCGCATGGAACAGGCGATTCTGAAGAGCACCCAGTTCCGGCGCGAGCGGGAGCCGAGCTGGCGGGAGCTGGAGGGGCTGCTGGAGAAGCTCCGGAAGGGCTCGCCGCGGGCGCTGACGCCGCAGGAGCTGACCCGCCTCCCCACCCTCTATCGCGGCGCCCTTTCCTCGCTTTCGGTCGCGCGCTCGATCTCGCTCGACCAGAGCCTGCTCGCCTATCTCGAGAGCCTTGCCAACCGCGCCTATTTCCAGATTTACGGGCCGCGTGCGGGGCTGGGCTCGGTGGCGATCGCCTTCATCCGGCGCGGCTTTCCGGGTGCCGTGCAGAGGCTCGGCGGGCCGATGCTGCTGGCGATCGCGATCACCATCGTGGCGGCGCTGGCCGGCTACTTCCTCTCCATGGCCAATCCCGAGTGGTACTACACGATCATGCCGGGCGGCATGGCGGAGGGGCGGCTGCCCACTTCCTCGACCGAGGAGTTGCGGCGCCATCTCTACGAGACCGACCATCCGCCGGGCGAGCTGCTCTCGGTGTTCGCCTCCTTCCTGTTCGTGCACAACGCGGGGATCGGCATCGTCTGCTTTGCGCTGGGCTTCGCCTTCGGACTGCCGACCGCGCTGCTGCTGATCTCCAACGGGCTGATGCTCGGCGCCTTCATCGCGCTCTATGCCTCGCACGGGCTCGGCAGCGAGATCGGCGCCTGGCTGATCATTCATGGCAGCACCGAGATCCTGGCGGTGGCGCTGTGCGGCGGCGCCGGATTCGCGCTCGCCCGCGCCCTGCTCTTCCCCGGCGGCAAGGCGCGGCTGGCGGCGCTCTCCGAGACCGGACGCACGGCGGGACAGGTGGCACTCGGCTGCGTGCTCATGTTCGTGGTCGCCGGCATGCTCGAGGGCTTCGCACGCCAGCTGGTAGTGACAGTCTGGGCGCGTTATGCGATCGGCGGCCTGATGCTGCTCTTCTGGACGCTCTACTTCCTGCAACCCCTGCCGCCGGTGCCCGACGATGGCGATCGCTGAGGCCCGGGTCGGCAACGGAGCCACCGCTCCGGCCGTCAGCCAGCCGACGACGCCGCTGGGGAGGCGCCAGCGCCAGATCGTGACGCCGGAGGGCGTGGCGCTCGTGGTCGACATGGCGGACCGCGGCTCGCGCGCCGCCGCCTTCATGCTCGACATGGTGTTCATCCTCGTCATCATGGTACTCGCCGGAATCGCGCTCTGGCTCACGTCGCCGCTGCTGCACTACTGGTCGCTGGTGGTGGGCATCCTCGGCTTCTTCGCGCTGCGCATCTTCTATTTCCCCTTCAGCGAGCTGCACTGGCGCGGCGCCACGCCGGGGAAGCGCATCCTCGGGCTTCGCGTGATCGATCGCGGCGGCGGGCCCTTGCGACCGGAATCGATCGTGGTGCGGAACCTCATGCGCGAGGTCGAAGTGTTCCTGCCGATGACGCTGATGATGATCCCGCGCCTCACCGGCTTCGGCAATCTGGAGCAGCTGCTCCTGTTGGGGTGGATCGGCATCTTCACGCTGATGCCGCTGTTCAACCGCGACGGCCTTCGCGTCGGCGACATGGTGGCCGGCACCTTCGTCGTGATGGCGCCGAAGGCGGCGCTGCTGCCCGACCTCGTCACCCGCAGCGCGCGCACGGTCGTGCCGAGCACGGTGAACAGCGGCGCGCAGCAAGCGGAACCGCGCTACAGCTTCACGCCGGCCCAACTCGGGGTCTACGGCGTCTACGAGCTGCAGACCCTGGAATCGGTGCTGCGCCGGGTCGAGCCCGGCAGCCTCTCGGGGCGCATGGAGATCGCGCGGCGCATCCGCGCCAAGATCGGCTGGCCCGATCCGACGCAAAGCGCGCAGGACGATCACACCTTCGATGCGACGCAATTCCTCGAAGCCTTCTACGCGGCGCAGCGCGCGCATCTCGAGCGCCGCATGCTGTTCGGCAAGCGAAGGCGCGACAAGCACGACAAGACCTGACCTCC
>DATKMF010000036.1:0-6564 GCA_035542015.1 Candidatus Cybelea sp. | reverse complement strand
ACACCTTCACGAAGGCTTCTTCGGTGGTCATTCTCATCGTTATGGTCCCCTGTCGCTCCCCTGGTTGGAGGCGCGAGTTATAGCAGGAAGCACGTCGAAGAAGGAGAACCCGAATGTCCGACCGGAATCCCGCGCGGCACCCTCAGCCGTCGCCGAGGATCGCCCGGCGGCGCGCCAGGCTGTCGCGCGGCCATTCCTTCTGCATGTCGTAGTATTCGGCGAAGCTGCGGGCGCCCGGCGGCAGCGGGAGCCAGGGCAGCTTGGAGCGGGTGAAGATGTGGACGTCCGGCACGATGCCGGGTCCTTCATCGAGGGTCGCGGCGCGCACGAACAGCAGCACGCCGCGCCGGCCGTAGTCGCTCCACAGCGCCGATTGGCATTGCGGACAGCGATAGATGTCATGCGGCCGCCCGGAATCGGTCTTCACCGTCACGAGCACCGGTTCCTGCGATCCGTCGGTGAGGGCGACGCAGCTGCGCTCGATCAGCATGTTGATGGCGAAGGCGCTGCCGGTCTGCTTCTGGCAATCGCGGCAATGGCAGCAATGCACGAACATCGGCGGCCGCGTCAGCCGATATCGGACCAGACCGCAAAAGCAGGACCCTGAGGGATCTGTCTCGGCCATGCATCCTCCCATATGCGCTTCACCCGCGATTCTGCGTCGGGCTGGGTGTGTGGTCGCGGGAAAATCTTGAACACGATGTCATCCTAATGCGATCACCGTCACAGGCAAACCGCCGGAATGACGCGGACGGCAGGATGAGCCTCGGCTATATTCAATCGCAGCGGCATGGACGCCTTGCAGATGGTCCGGCTGCTCCTTTCAAGCGTGAGCTCTTCGGCAGGGGGGTGCTTATGCGTATGATCCGATCGATCTCTTCTTTCCATTGCGTCGCGATCGCCGCGCTCTCGGCGCTGCTGTCTCTGGCACAGCCGGCCCAGGCGGAGGTCTACGCCAACGGCACGATCAAGGTGCTGCGGACCGGCTGGAACGCCGATTCCTTCGGCATCGAGCTCAACGCGCCGCAGCAGAATCCCGCGGGCTGCCCGAACGCCCTCGGCTATGTCTCGGACAGCAGCCTGCCCGGCTACAAGACCTACTATGCCGCCGCCTTGGCCGCCTATCAGACCGGGAAGATGATCTCGGTGGTGATCGACAGCAACACCGGCGTCTGCGTCATGGGCTATCCCAAGATCATCGGCATCAACCTGTTCCGCTGAGTCCGGCGGCGCAGGCGCCATAGGGAGAAGCGCTCATGCGCGCTCGATGGTTGACCCTCTGTCTCGCTCTTGGGTTCGCGGCCGGCTTGACGATGCCGAGCCCGGCGCGCGCCGAATCCTATGCCAGCGGCAATGTGAACGTGCTGCGCACCGGGTGGAACGCCGACTCCTTCGGCATCGTGCTGGATACGCCGGTGCAGAATCCGGGGAACTGCCCGATCGCCGACGGCTATGTGTCGGAGGCGGGCCAGCCCGGCTATGACACCTATTATGACGCCGCGCTCGCCGCCTATCGCCTGGGAACCCCGATCACGGTCGTGATCGATCCCGGCGGCTGCGTCATGGGCCGGCCGAAGATCATGGGCATCAACCCGGCGCCGCTGCCGCCCCCGCCGCCCCAGCATTATACCGTGCTGCTGCGGGTGATCGGCTGGGTCCAGCAATGGAGCGAGCGGCGATTCAGCGACGTGCCCGTCATCGGCACCTTCACCGGGCACGGCACCGATTGCAGCCATGGCGGCTCGCCCAGCGTGCTGCCGGGCCCGGGCAGCGGTCCGGGTGTGGTCGGCGTCGCCGGCTGGGGCCAGGTCGAAGGCAACGGGCATCCGGACGCCAACAGCGATTCCTGCGTGTCCTGGGTGGCGCGGTTCGGTTTCGACTTCGACATGACGCCCTTCACCTCGGTGCCGGGCATCAAGACCATCGACAAGGCGGTGCTGCGCTACGATGAAAAGCAGGAGCCGTCCTGCGCGACCCTGATCTACACCCAGGGCGGTTTCCTGGTGGACTCCGACATCCCCTGCTGGAGCAGCGGCGACGGCGCGCCGGAGGACAAGCCCGACGGCTGCGTGGCCCTGCGCGTGCCCGCCGGCGATTGGCGCGGAATGCCGATCGACCAGCCGCTGCCGATCACCGACATGACCTTCCCCAAGGCCGACCGGCGCGGCGCCTGGGACGTGACCGATCTCTTCCGCCAGCGCATGAACCCGGGGCTGGAGCCGCCGCCGGAAGCGGGCGGCCCGATGAACATGGGCTGGGGCTACGCGCTCGTCGGCACGCCGCTCGACACCGGCAACCTCGATGCGGAAGACAACACGCGCTGCTCGTCCTATATCAGCGACATCCGGATCGAGCTCTCCTTCACCGTCCTCCCCGACCAGGGCCCGGTCCCCGGCCCGCACTAGGTTCCACGCGGTTCAGCGCGGCATGGCGGCGAATCTCGGCATGCCGTCGGCCGTTGCGCTAGACTGCGTCCCGCGCCGGATCGCGCAGGGGGCAGCACGGGGGAACATCGCATGGAGATCGCGTTCAAGGGCAAGCGGGTTGTCGTCTGCGGCGGCAGCCGCGGCATCGGCCGGTCGATCGCGCTGGCCTTCGCCGCCGCCGGCGCCGACGTCGCGATCTGCGCGCGCGGCGCCGAAGGTGTCGGCGCCGCCGAGGCCGAGCTCCGGCGGCACGGCACCAAGACCTTCGGCATGGCCTGCGATCTCGGCGTCGAGGCGCAGGTCACCGGCTTCGTGCACGAGGCCGCGGCGGCGCTCGGCGGCATCGACGTCCTCGTCAACAACGCCTCCGGCGTCGGCCTGAAGGACGACGAGAGCGGCTGGCAGGCCGGCATCGACATCGATCTGCTGGCGACGGCGCGCGCGACGCGCACCGCCATTCCGCAACTGGAGAAATCGCACGGCAGCAGCATCATCAACATCACGTCGATCTCGGGTCTGATGGCGGTGCCGCGCTCGCTGCCCTATGCCGCAGTCAAGGCGGCGCTGATCAACTACACCATGGGCCAGGGCCTGGCGCTGGCCCCGAAACGCATCCGGGTCAACGCCATCGCCCCCGGCTCGATCGAGTTCCCCGGCGGCATCTGGGCGAACCGCAAGACCGCGGAGCCCGCGCTCTATCAGAAGGTCCTCGACGGCATCCCCTGGAACCGCTACGGCACGCCCGAGGAGATCGCGAACGTCGCCCTCTTCCTCGCCAGCGACCGCGCCGCCTGGATCACCGGCCAGACCATCGTGGTCGACGGCGGCCAGTCGCTGACGTGAAGCCTCGGCGAAGGTGGAACTGGCCACGCCGCAACGGCTATAGTCCGCCGCATCTCACCCCGGCGCCGGAGCCCGAACATGCCCCCGTCTCCCAACGAGAAGTCCCTCCCCATGGCCATCTACGACATCCCGCTCTCGCGCATCGACGGCAGCCCGGCGAAGCTCGGCGAATACCGCGGCAAGGTCCTGCTCGTGGTCAACGTCGCGTCGGAATGCGGCCTCACCCCGCAATACGAGGGCCTGCAGAATCTCTATGCGGCCAAGCGCGCGCGGGGCCTCGAGATCCTCGGCTTCCCCGCCAACAATTTCGGCGCGCAGGAGCCGGGCTCGGAGGCGGAGATCGCCGCCTTCTGCAGCACGAACTACGGCGTCGAGTTTCCGATGTTCGCCAAGATCTCCGTCGTGGGCAGCGACCGCCATCCGCTCTACGACGCCCTGGTCGCGGCGCAGCCGGAAGCGGTGGACGCGGACGCCATGCGCAAGAGCCTCGCCGAATACGGCGAGACGCCGGAATCCAGGACCGACGTGATGTGGAACTTCGAGAAATTCCTGGTCGCCCGCGACGGCCGGGTCATCCAACGCTTCGCTCCGGACGTGACGCCGGAGGATCCACGGCTGGTGAAGGCGGTGGATGACGCGCTCAAGGGATAAGGCGGCGCATCGGCGCGCGGCCTGATCATGCGCCCAGCCTATCCCTGCAGCGCGTGCCGACGCGGCGTGAAGTTCCACAAGGCGACCACCGGCACATCCGGATGACGGGGGTCGTTGGAGAGCACGCCCAGCGACCCCGTGCTGAGCGAGAAATGCTGCCCCTGTGCCACGGGGAGTCCGATCCAGCGCGCGGCCAGCACGAGGCCGAAATGCCCATGCGAAAACAGGGCGATGTTGCCCGTCAGCGACCGAAGCCGCGCAATGACGCGATCGGCGCGGTCGGATATTGCAACCGGTGATTCGCCGTTGGGACAGCCGTCCCGAAAGATGTTCCAGTCCGGGCGGGTCTTGCGGATATCGACGGAGCGTTCGCCTTCATAGTCGCCGTAATCCCACTCGGCGAGTTCCGGGTCGATGGCCGCCTGCTGCCCCAATCCGGCCAGCGCGCAGGTCCGGCGCGCGCGCTGCCGCGGGCTCGCCAGCACGGAAGAAAACCGGATCCCATGAAGATAGGGCTCGAGCTGCCGCGCCTCGTCTTCGCCCTGCTCCGTCAAGGCGAGGTCGGTGCGGCCGGTGTGCCGGCCCGACAGCGACCACTCGGTCTCGCCGTGGCGAATGGTGTAGAGCCGCAGGGGGCCGCCTTCGGCGGAGTCGCGGCGTTGGATCGACTCGGTCATCGGAGATTCTTCCAGGGCGCCAGGCGGCGTGCGGCGGAGCTTCGCAGACATTACACTCGATAGGCCGGGTTCGCTCAAGCGCGACGCCCGCTGCAAGTCCGGCCAGGTGCGCCCCTGCGTCTCAGAGATAGGCGCGGATGATCCCCTCGATCGCGGGGTTCAGCGTCTCATGGGCATGGCCGTACCATGAGCCGTGGCCCATGCCTTCCATCAGGTGCAGCTTGGCGCCCGGCACCAGGCGCGCCACTTCCTCGCCGTCCTGCGGCGGCGCCTGCACGTCCTCGGCGAAGGCGATCACGTGCACCGGCACGCGCACGCCGGGCAGCGCCGCGCGCTGGTCGAACCGCAGCGAGGCGTCCCATTGCGGCACCAGCGAGGTCTCGTTCTCTCCGGACTCCATCCATTCCAGCATCAGGCTCTTGAGCTTCGGCCAGAGCGCGCGGTCGCCGAGCGCTCGGGCCGGATAGAGCATCGCGGCGTAATGCGCCACGCCCATCATGCCGGGCAGGCTGCCGCCCGCCTTGCGGAAGTCGATCTCGGCCTCCTGGTAGTCCCAGCCCCAGCCGGTGCTCCAGGCGCCGGTCCCCATCAGCACGGCGACGCGGACCAGGTCCGGGCGGTCGATCGCCAGCTGCTGCACGATCGCCGCGCCCAGCGAGGTGCCGACCAGGGCGACCGGCGGCGTGCAGACGCGCGCGACCAGCGCCGCCAGGTCGCGCGCGAAATCCGCCATGCCCCAGGGCATCGGCTGCGCGCATCGGGTCTGCCCGATGCCGCGGTTGTCGAAGGTCAGGTTGCGGAAGCGCCCCGCGAAATGCGGCGTCTGGAAGCGCTGCCAGTCGCGCCCCATGGTGCCGCCGCCGCCGACCCAGACCAGGTCGGGCCCTTGGCCGATCTGCTCGTAGAACAAAGTGGACTCGCCGGTATCCAGGAAGGGCATGGGAATCCTCCGAGACGAGGGACCGGCGGAAGCTAGAAGAAATCGGCGCCCGCGTCAGCCGCGCCTGGCGCCGGGCGATCCGCGGCGCGAATGCCGCTCGACAGCGCCGGAAAGGGAGACCATGATTCCAGGATGCCGACCTGGGATGGTTCCAAAGGCAGCATCGAGGCACTCCACCAATACTGGAACAGCCGCGCCGCCGGACTGGCCCCGCAGCGCAGCGACATCGACCCGGCGGACATCAAGCCGCTGCTGCCCTTCCTCTACATCGTCGCCTATGAGCGCGATCCGTTTCGGGTGCGCTACATCCTGACCGGCACCGAGGCCGACCGCTGGAACGGCTTCAACCTCACCGGCCGCTATATCGACGAATTCCTGCCGACCGACATCTACGGTGCCAACCGCATCCTGCTCGATGCCTATGCCGAGGCTTTCCATACGGCGGCGCCGGTCTTCTGCACCTACCGCTGGCCCACCCGCGCCGGCTATATGCTCGAAGTGCGCGTCGGCATGTTTCCCTTGCGCATCGGCGAGCAGGTCCGGCAATGCCTCGCCATCGAGGACTATTCCGGCTTCGCGCGCACCATGGCCGACGACAGCGTCCCCTTCGCGGACCTGCTGGCGAAATTCTCGGACGCCACGAAGCGGTAGGCGGAATCGACCGCCGAAATGCGGCGTCCGAAAGCGCTGCCCGTCGCGCGCCATCCTGCCCCCACCGACCCGGACGAAGTCGAGGCCGTGGCCGATCTGTTCGGAGAACAGTTTGGCCTCGCCGGTATCCAGAAGCGGCATGAGAATCTCCGAGACGAAGGACCGGCGGAAGCGAGAGGAAACCGGTGCGCCGGATTTCACTTTAATGCAAGCGGCGCCGAATACCGGCCTTTGTGTCATGGTCCGTGGCCTCATGGTCATAGGTCCTGGCCAGGGCCATGAGGAGACTTGAGGCGACAAACGGGTGTGACACGTGAAGGACCTGCGCCCACTTGCGATACTTCTCCGCCAAGTCGCGCTCTTGGTCGCCTCCCTC
>DATKMF010000035.1:0-2449 GCA_035542015.1 Candidatus Cybelea sp. | reverse complement strand
ATAGCGCCCGGTCTCTTCCGCAAGCTCCAACACCTTCGCGGCATCGCCGCGGAAGCGGTGGAACATGATCTGCTGGTCGAGGCTGTGGCGGATGCTGCCGGCCTGGTTCAGGGCCGCCGCATGGGCGACCGCCTGCTCGATCGCCACCAGCGACTGGTCATAATGCCCGGTCAGCCAGAGCGAGAAGGCCCGCTCGCCGAGGCCGCAGGACTTCGGATCATGGCCGCCGTAAAGCGTGCTGTGATGCCGGAAGTCGCCGCGCTCATAGAGCGCGAGGCCGCTGTCGATGTGCTCCAGCGTGCGGGTGTGGTCGCCGAGACAATACTGGATGGCCCACTGGCAGTGATGCGCCTGCAGGATCAGCTCGGGATCGCCGATCTGCTCCGCCAGCGCGGAGAGCCGGTTCGCGCGCTCCAGCGCCTCGCGGTTGTCGCGGGAGGTGAACCACCAGCCCCAATGCGCCGCGAAATGATGCGGGCTGTTGGGCAGCCGGTCGCAGAGCGCCACGGCGCGGCTGTAGAGCGCCTGCACGTCGGGGGCGCCGGGCCCGCTAATGCTGAGGCGCGGCGAGCCCAGCGAGACCAGCAGCCCAAGCTCGGTGAGGTCGCGCTCCGCGTTCTCCGGCAGCGCCGCGAGGAGCCGCAGCGCGCGGTCCAGCAGGCGCACCGCCTCCACATTGGCGGAGCGCAGCACGGCGTTGCGGGCGGCGAGATGCAGTTGCGCGATGGCTTCCCCGGCGGCGCCGGCCTGCTCGTAGTGATAGGCGAGAATCTCCGGGGCGCCGCCGCTCTCGCCGGCATGGTCCGCGGCCAGGATCTCGGCCAACCGGCGGTGCGCCGCCTGGCGCTTCTCGCGCAGCAGGCTGCGATAGGCGGATTCCTGGATGAGGGCGTGGCGGAAGGTGTAGACCGCCTGGGCGCCGCGCCCCCGTGCCGTCGCAAGGCCGGCGGCGACCAGGTTTTCCAGCGCCGCGGTGACATCGGCGGCGGCGTCGCCGGTCAAGCTGCCGACCAGGGCGGCGTCGAAGGAGCGGCCGATCACGCTACAGACCTGCGCGATCTCGCGATCGGCGCCGAGCTGGTCGAGACGAGACGCCAGGAAGTCCGTGAGGCTGATCGGGATTGCAGGCTCGGCGCGTGCTGCGGCAGGGATCGACCCGTTGCCGAACGCGCTCCGGCTCAATTCTTCGAGAAACAGCGGCACGCCATCGGAAAGGCCGACGACGCGGTTCAATGCCTCCGGGCTGACCGCACGGTCGCGGGCGAGGAAGCTCACGATCATTCCCGCCTGCTCTCCCGAGAGTCGGTTGAGGGTGAGCAGGGTGACATGGGGCAGGCCAACCCAGCGCGCCTGATACTCAGGCCGATAGGTGGCGAGGACCAGCACCGGCAGGCGGGCGACGCGCTCGATGAGCAGGCCGAGCAACTCCTCGGAGGTGGGATCGATCCAATGGATGTCCTCCATCAGCAGCAGGACCGGGCGGTCGCGGCTGGCGCGCTCGATCAGCGCGACCATGGCCTCCATGGTGTCCTGCTTCACCTGGTCGGCGGACATCCCTGGGAATTGCGATGTGGGGTCGCCGCGCCGGTCCATGAGCTGCGCGAGATAGGGCGCCTGCGCGGCGAGATCTTCGGCCGGGACGTTCATCCGCTGCCCGAGGCGCCACAGGATCAGGTCGGGCGAGATCGCCGGTCCGCCGACCGCCGCTTCCAGCGCGCGGATCACCGGATGATAGGCGATGTCGCTTTCCTGGGACGAGCATTGCAGCACGATCGGGAGATGCGGTCGGTCGGCGAGGCGCTCGCGAAGCGCCGCGGCGAGGCGCGACTTGCCGATTCCGGGTTCGCCGGAAATCAGGACCACCTGTCCCTGGCCGGCCTCTGCGAGGTCCCAGCGGCGTTGCAGTACGGCGAGTTCCTCGTCGCGCGAGACCAGAGGCGTCACGGCAGCATGCCGGGCGCTCCAGGCCCGTGCCCGCCGGCGGCGGGCCCGCACGACGCGCCACACCGGCTGCGGCGCGTCGAAGCCGGCGATCGTCACCGGCGGCATCGCGCGGCATTGGAACAGGTCGGCCGCCAGCGCCCGCGTCGTGCCGGAGATCACCAGTGTGTTGCGCTCGGCGACTGCTTGGATCTTGTGAGCGAAGTTGGGCGCGATCCCGATCACCTCGCCCTGGGAGAGGCGAGGGTCGCCGGGGTACTCGCCGGCGACCACCAGGCCGGTGGCGATGCCGACGCGAAGCGCGATCTTCGCGTCGGAAGGCTCGCCGCGCTCGGCGGCCTTGCGGCAGTTCTCGAGGATGGCGAGGCCGGCGCGGATCGCCCGTTCCGGATCGTCTTCATGGGCGCGGGGATAGCCGAAATACGCCATGGCGCCGTCGCCGGCATAGCTGCCGATGGTGCCGCCGTATTGGGTGATGGCCTCGCTGCAGATTTCGTGGAAGCGCCGC
>DATKMF010000034.1:0-32226 GCA_035542015.1 Candidatus Cybelea sp. | reverse complement strand
CGGGAATTGCGCTGGTGCGCGAGAATGCGCAGGCCGGCGTGATCGGGGCGCGGCTCGGCGGACTCCGGTATCCTTTTTGGTCGCCGGTCCTGGTGGCGGTGGCGGGGAGCCGGATCGTCGGCTTCGGCGCGGTGCGGCATGACACGCATATCACCCAGCTGCATGTGGACGAAGAATGGCATGGGCGCGGTGTCGGCGGCCGTCTCGCGCGGGCGCTGATCGCCGAGGTGAAGCACCGGCATCCGCTGGCGCGCGCCGTGACGCTGAACGCCGCGGCGGCGGCGGTGACAGCCTATATGCGCATGGGCTTCGTGCCGGTGGGACCGCGCCTCCAATGGCGTGGCATCGTCGCCCAGCCGATGGAGTTCCGGCTCGCCCGCGATTGACGCGAACCAAAGTGCGGGGGCGCGGCCAAGGCGGCGAAGTCCGGCGAGGTCGAGACGATGGTCGCCAGCGGCAGCAACGTGGCCGACGCGATCGTCTCCTATGCGCAGAAGACGAATGCGACGACCTGGTGATCGGTACCGAGGTCACCAACGAGCTGGCGCGCATCTTCGTCGGCTCGGTCGCGACCGCCGTCCTGTCGCACGCGGATTGCCCGGTCACCGTGGTGAAGCAGCGAGAGACAGCGAGCCGCGGCTCACAGCACGGCGCGCAGCGTGTCCATGAGCTCGGGCACGTTCACCGGCTTGGTGAGATAGCGATAGAAGCCGAGATCGGCGGCGCGTTCGAGATCGACCTTGGTCGCGCGGGCGCTCAAGCCGATCACCGGGACGTCCGCCGTCTGCTCGCGGGAGCGGAGCCGCATCAGCGCCTCGAATCCGTCCATGCCCGGGAGATTGATGTCGAGGATGATGACGCGCACGCGGATCGCCTCGGCGATCTCGAGACCGAGCTCGGCGGTGTAGGCGATCCTCAAGTCGGCACCCGGGATCCGCTTCAGCAGCGACTCCATCAGGTACACGTTGGTGGGGTTGTCCTCGATGTAGAGCACGATCTTCCGGCTCTCCTGGTCGCTCCGCGCGTCCGACCAGTCGACCGAAACCTTGGGCCGCGCGGGCGCCGTGGCATCCGCCGCCGCCTTCGGGAGGTCGAGATGGAAGCGGCTGCCGCGCCCGACCTCGCTCTCCGCCGTGACCGAGCCGCCCATCGCCTCGATGAGCTGCCGCGTCACCGCGAGGCCGATGCCGGCACCCTCGACATGCTCCAGCGCTTCATGCAGCCGCGAGAAGGGCTTGAACAGCTCGCCGAACCGGTCTTCAGGGATGCCGACGCCGCTATCCTCCACCGTGAGGCGCACGAATTCTCCACCCTCGCCGTCGAGCGGGGCGAAGTCGACCAGCACCCGGCCCGGACTGCGGTTGTACTTGATGGCGTTGGTGAGCAGGTTGACGATGCATTGCCGGAGCCGGATCGGATCGGCGGTCACGCAGGGGCTGCCGGAGCGCTCGACGCAGCGGTTGAAGATCGACACGCCGAAGCGTTGCGCCATGGGCTGGGCCATGGTCAGCGCGCTGGCGACGGCATCGGCCAGGTTCACCGTCTCCCGCGCCACGCGCAGGCGCCCGATCTCGATCCGCGTCAGGTCCAGGATGTCGTCGATCAGCTGGGTCAGGTGCTCCGCCGGCGCGATAATGGAGTCGAGATAGTCCTCGGTCTGCTCTTGCGTCAGCGCGCCGGCGCCCGAGAGCCGCAGCAGCTGGGCGAAGCCGAGGATGGCGTTCATCGGCGTCCGCAGCTCGTGGGACATGCGCGAGAGAAATTCAGTCTTGGCCATGTTGGCCCGCTCGGCCCGTGCCCGTGCCTCCACCAGCGCCTCGGTGCTTCGCTTGTGCTGGGTGAGATCGCGCAGCACGCCGACATAAGCGAAATCGTCCCGGCCCTTGATCTCGCCGACGGCGAGTTCCAGCGGAAAGGTGGACCCGTCCCTGCGCTGGCCCACCACTTCGCGGCCGATGCCGATGATCCTGGCCTCGCCGGTCTCTTGATAATGGTGCATGTAGCCGTCATGCCGCTCCCGATCGCCGGGCGGCATCAGGACCGAGACGTTGCGGCCGACCACCTCGCGCGGCGCGTAGCCGAACAGCTTCTGGGCGGCGAGATTGAAGACCCGGATGGCGCCGCCGCGATCGATGATCACCATCGCGTCGACGGTCGTGTCGATAACCGCGCGCAGCAGGTTGTTTCCGCCGATCCGCCGCTCGTTGAAATCCTGCGTCATTGTCTCCCCGGTCGGCTCTTACTTGACCGGGATATTCGGGTAATTTCCTATAAATTCGATTAAGACATGACGCGCGTCAGTCCGCGCTCGAATTGATCTTCGTCAATGCCGGAAGTGGCGCTTGCCGGTGAAGACCATGGCGAGGCCGCGCGCGTTGGCGGCCTCGATCACCTCGTCGTCGCGCATCGAGCCACCGGGCTGGATAACCGCGGTGGCGCCGGCTTCCGCCGCGGCCAGCAGGCCGTCGGCGAAGGGGAAGAAGGCATCGGAGGCGACCACGGCGTCCTTGGCCCAGCTCTGGCGGTCCCCGGCGGCCTTCGCGGCCTCGGCCGCCTTCCAGGCGGCGATCCGCGAAGAATCGACCCGGCTCATCTGCCCGGCGCCGATGCCGACCGTGGCGCGATCCCGGACATAGACGATGGCGTTCGACTTGGCGTGCTTCGCCACCGTGAAGGCGAACAGCATGTCCTCGATCTCGGCCTTGGTCGGCGTGCGCCGGGTCACGACTTTGAGCTCGGCTTCGGTGGTGACCGCCGTATCCTCGGTCTGCACCAGCAGCGCGCCGGCGATCGAGCGCACGGAGAGCCCATTGGCGCCCTGCGACGGCATGGCACCGGTCTCGACCAGGCGCAGGTTCTTCTTGGCCCCGAGCACCGCCAGCGCTTCCTTGGAGAAGCCGGGGGCGATGATCACCTCGGAGAAGATCCTGGCGATCTCCTCGGCCACGGCGCCATCGAGCACGCGGTTGGCGGCAATGATGCCGCCGAAGGCCGAGACCGGATCGCAGGCGAGCGCGCCGGCATAGGCGGTCGCCAGATCGCCGGCGACGGCGACGCCGCAGGGATTGGCGTGCTTGATGATGGCGATCGCGGCGCCCTGCTTCGGATCGAACTCGGCGGCGAGGGCGAAGGCGGCGTCGGCGTCGTTGAAGTTGTTGTAGGAGAGCTCCTTGCCCTGGAGCTGCTTGCCGAGCGCGATGCCGGGGCGCTGCTCGCCGGTCAGATAGACGGCCGCTTCCTGATGCGGATTCTCGCCGTAGCGGAGAGTCTGGCTCCGGGTTCCGGCGAAGGCGATGCGCGGCGGGAAGGTCTCGCCGGCCTCGCGCGCCATCCAGCGCGCGATCGCGGCGTCGTAGGCTGCCGTGCGCGCATAGGCGGCGCGGGCCAGGCGGCGGCGCGTCTCCAAGGTGGTGGCGCCGTTCCGCGCCGTCATCTCGTCCGTCACCGCTTGGTAGTCGCCGGGATCGACCGCCACCGTGACGAAGTCGTGGTTCTTGGCGGCGGCGCGGATCAGGGCCGGGCCGCCGATGTCGATGTTCTCGACGCAATCCGCCCAGGGCTTGCCGGCCGCGACCGTCGCCTCGAAGGGATAGAGGTTGGAGACCAGGAGATCGATGTCGGGAATCCCATGCATCTTCTGCGCCTCGACATGGGCAGGGAGGTCGCGCCTCGACAAGAGGCCGCCGTGGATCTTGGGATGCAGCGTCTTGACGCGGCCATCCATGATCTCGGGGAAGCCGGTATGGGCGGAGACCTCGGTGACGGCGATGCCCGCCTTGCGCAAGGCCTCGGCCGAGCCGCCGGTGGAGAGGATCTCGACGCCGCGCGCGCTCAGGAAACGCGCGAAGGCTTCGAGGCCGCGCTTGTCGGAGACGGAGATCAGCGCGCGGCGAATGGGGCGGTCGGTCATGCTCTCTATCTTCTCCCGCCTTCGCGCTGGATCAGCCATTTGACTTCGGTGCGGTCGGTTTCGATCGGGCCCATCACGACGATCTGCTGCGAGCGGCGAACCCGGCCGCCGGCACCGATATAGGCGCTTTCGGCGAGGGCGAGCTCGCCGCCCTGCACACGCATGCGCCAGAACGAGCCTTTGGGCAGCTTCATCAGCGCCGCCTGGCCGTTCTGGGTGATCGAGACCTGGACCGCGGGATGCAAATGGAAGCGCAGCGCGAAGGCGTTGCCGCCCTTGCCGACCAGCTGCTCCTCGCCCATGAAATCCTCGCCATTGGCGGAGAGGTAGAGGCGGCGGCGATGGATCAGGCCGAAGCCCTCCTCGTAGCCGTTGTGCGAGAGGTCGAGCCAGATCTGGCCGTTGGTCTCCTCGCGCCGCGCGGTGACGATCTCCGGCTTCAGGGCGACGCCGCCCATGCGGAACGCGCCGCCCACGCCCTTGCGCGGCGGCAACAGCATGGAGGAGTTCACGTTGTCCACGATCATGGTGGAATGCGCCGCCGTGGTGCGCTGCACCTGCTGCCATTCCCTGGACCAGGGATGGGCGCCGCAATTCACCACGACGGCGTCGCCGTCATAGGAGAACTCGAAGGCGAGGGTGCCGGCATGGGCATGGGCGTCGAGCCCGTGGCGCGGCGGCGCGCCGCAATCGACGAGCACGATGCTGCGACCGCATTCCATGCGCTGGAACCCGGTCAGCGGCAGCTGATTCAAGGCGCGCAGCCTGCCGCCCGAGCGGGTGAGCGCCGCTTCCACAAGGTGCGGGTCGATCTCGGCGGTATCGTTGAAGGCGCCGAGCCTGCCGTCGCCGTGGCAGAGCATCAGCACGACCGAGGCGAGGCTCTCGATGGTGAGCTGCAGGCTGTCCGGCAGCGGCCGGCGCGCGGCGGTGAAGACGTCGCGCAGATCGATCAGCCGGATCAGCAGATTGAGCATCGCCTGCGGGCTGCGCTCGACATGGCCGCCATCGGCCAGGAGCTGATGCGGCAGCTCGCGGGCGAAGAGCTTGCGGGCCCGCATCAGCAGCCGCTCGCCGCGCGGCAGCACGAGGCCGGCCAGCATCAGCGCGATCACCGCTTCCAGCAGCGCCGCGCCGTAGAGCCCGTCCGGCAAAGCGCGGGCGAGATGCGCGGCCTGGCGATGCAGGCTGCCGAGCAGCATCGCCTGGAAGCCGGGCTCGCTGTTGGCGCTCAGGTAGAAGAAGCCGAGGATCAGGTTGCGCAGCCGCGCCGCGAGCACGTCGCCGCGCCAGGTCGCATCGTCGTAGCGCTGGTTCTCGGCGATCCACCTGCGCGTCAGGTCCACGGCGAGCGCATGGGCGCCGGGTGCGCCGGCGGCGCGCAGATCGTTCAGCCAGTCGAAGCGGTCGATGCCTTCGCGCCAGCCAGCGGTGGCCCCGACCGGGCGGCTCAGCGGCCGGGGATCGCGGATGCTCTCGCCGGCGAGGCGAAACTCGCCGGCGAGCAGCAGCTGGCCCTGATGCGAATCGCCGGGCCAAGGCGTGACGAAGGGCGGCGCATCGGCCGGCACCAGCAGGTCGCCCGGACCGGCGCGGCCGAGCGAGACGCGATAGGGCCCGCTCTTGTAGAGCGGCTGCAAGAGTGTGCGGCGCAGTTGCGACAGGAGCAGCGCCGGCGGCTCGGCGAACATGGTCTGCAACCGCGGCCAGACGAGATGCGGGCGCTGATTGCCGGGGCGCGGGGCACGGCGCGATGCCGGGCGCGCGGCCGGCGGATGCTCGGCCTCGCGCGCGGCGCCGGACGTGCCCTCCGCCGCTTCGCTGCGCAGCTCTGCCACGGTCGCGGCCCTCACCGGCGCAGGCGCGCGATGTTGTCGGCGTAACGCGCCGAACCGCCCTGGAAGCTCGCCGTGCCGGCGACCAGCACGTCGGCGCCGGCCTTGATCGCGGCCTGGGCGGTGTCATGGGTGACGCCGCCATCGACCTCGAGATCGATCGGCCGGCCGGCTTGCGCTTCCGAGACCGCGTCGATCTTGCGCCGGATGGCCGCGATCTTCTCCAGCGCGGACGGGATGAACTTCTGGCCGCCGAAGCCCGGGTTGACGCTCATCACCAGGACGAGATCGAGATCGGGCAGCAGGTATTCGAGATGGTCGATCGGCGTCGCCGGATTCAAGGAGATGCCGGCCTTCTTGCCCAGCGACTTGATGAGTTGCACCGTGCGATGCGGATGCGGGCCGGCTTCGGGATGGAAGGTGAGGATGTCCGCCCCGGCATCGGCGAAGTCGTGGATATAGGGATCGACCGGCGCGATCATCAGATGCACGTCGAACGGCTTCTTGCTGTGCGAGCGAAGCGCCTTCACCACCACCGGGCCGATCGTGAGGTTGGGCACGAAATGCCCGTCCATGACATCGACGTGAATGTAGTCGGCGCCGGCGGCGTCGATCGCCTCCACCTCGGCCCCCAGCCGGGCGAAATCGGCGGACAGAATCGAGGGCGCGATCCTGGTCGGAAGCTGCATGGCGCTGAGGATTACCAGCGCCGCCCCAGCCTGTCACGGGACAATCTGGCCGCAAGCTGTGGGCCACGCCAGGCGCGGGTTTCAGGGATTCTGCGGCGACGAGATAGGCATTCTCCTGCTCCGAGTCGACGGCGGCGTTCCGCCAGCGTCAACGGTGGCTTGTGGAAAAATCATTTGCGGGGGGCCAAGAAAGGCGGATCAATGCTGGAATTCCCGCAACCATTCTTGCAGTCGCATGAACCCCGCCTTTCTCGACCAGGTCAGCACGACCCTCAGCACGATCAAGGCCGACGGCTTCTGGAAGGCCGAGCGCAAGATCGCCACACCGCAGGGCGCGCATATCAAGCTCGACGATGGCCGCACCGTCCTCAATTTCTGCGCCAACAACTATCTCGGCCTCGCCGACGACCCCCGGCTGCTCGCCGCGGCGAAGCGCGGGCTCGACGATTACGGCTTCGGCATGGCCTCGGTGCGCTTCATCTGCGGCACCCAGACGCTGCACAAGCAATTGGAGACGCGCCTCGCCCGCTTCCTCGGCACCGAGGACGCGATCCTCTATTCCTCCTGCTTCGATGCCAACGGCGGTCTCTTCGAGACGCTGCTTGGCGAGGAGGACGCAGTCATCAGCGACGCTTTGAACCATGCCAGCATCATCGACGGGATCAGGCTCTGCAAGGCGAAGCGCTTCCGCTATGCCAACAACGACATGGCCGATCTCGAGGCGCAATTGAAGGCGGCCGATGCTGCGGGCGCGCGGTTCAAGCTGATCGCGACCGACGGCGTCTTCTCCATGGACGGGATCATCGCCAACTTGAAAGGCGCCTGCGACCTCGCCGACAAGTACCAGGCCATGGTCATGGTGGATGACAGCCATGCGGTCGGCTTCGTCGGCGCCCACGGCCGCGGCTCGCCGGAACTCTGCGGCGTCGAAGGGCGCGTCGATCTCTATACCGGCACGCTCGGCAAGGCGATGGGCGGCGCCTCGGGCGGCTATGTCGCGGGCAAGCAGCCGGTCGTCGATCTGCTGCGCCAGCGCTCGCGGCCCTATCTCTTCTCCAACAGCCTGGCGCCCTCGATCGCCGCCGCTTCTCTGGCGGTCTTGGATCTGCTGCAGTCGAAGGAAGGCGCCGACTTGCGGACGCGGCTCGCGGCCAACGGCGTGCGGTTCAGGGAGGCGATGGCGAAGCTCGGGTTCCGCCTCGCAGGCGCCGGACATCCGATCATCCCGGTGATGCTGGGCGAGGCCAGGCTCGCGACCGAGATGGCGGACGCGCTCCTGGCCGAGGGCATCTATGTGATCGGCTTCAGCTTTCCCGTCGTGCCCAAGGGCCAGGCCCGCATCCGAACGCAGATGAGCGCCGCCCACTCCGCCGAAGACATTGACCGCGCCGTCGCCGCCTTCGCCAAGGTCGGCCGCGCTATGGGAGCCATCCGATGAAAGCCCTTGTGAAGACCGAAGCCGGTCCCGGCTTGAAGCTCGCCGACGTGAAGGAGCCCGAGGTCGGGCATAACGACGTCCTCATCAAGATCGAGAAGACAGCGATCTGCGGCACCGACATCCATATCTGGAAATGGGACGACTGGGCGGCGAAGACGATTCCCGTCGGCATGCATGTGGGCCATGAATATGTCGGCGAGATCGTCGCCCTGGGGCAGGAGGTCAAGGGCTTCACGGTCGGCGATCGCGTGTCCGGCGAGGGGCATATCACCTGCGGCTACTGCCGCAACTGCCGCGCCGGACGGCGGCATCTCTGCCGCAACACCTTCGGCGTCGGCGTGAACCGGCCGGGCGCCTTCGCGGAATATCTTTCCATCCCCGCTTTCAATGCCTTCAAGATTCCGGACAACATCCGGGACGATCTCGCCGCGATCTTCGATCCCTTCGGCAACGCGACCCACACGGCGCTCGCCTTCAACCTGGTGGGCGAGGACGTGCTGATCACCGGGGCGGGGCCGATCGGCATCATGGCGGCGGCGATCGCGCGGCATGTGGGTGCGCGCTTCGTGGTCATCACCGACGTCAACGACTACCGGCTCGATCTCGCCAAGAAGATGGGCGCGCATCGCGCGGTCAACGTCACGCGGGAGAACCTGAAGGACGTGATGACGGAACTGGGCATGGTCGAGGGCTTCGACGTGGGCCTCGAGATGTCCGGCGTGCCCTCGGCCTTCACCGCGATGCTGGAGCACATGAACCACGGCGGCAAGGTGGCCCTGCTCGGCATCCCGCCCGCCAACACCGCGATCGACTGGAACCAGGTGATCTTCAAGGGGCTCGAGATCAAGGGCATCTACGGCCGCGAGATGTTCGAGACCTGGTACAAGATGGTGGCCATGCTGCAATCGGGCCTCAACCTCGACCCGATCCTCACCCATCATTTCCCGGTCCAAGAGTATGTGAAAGGCTTCGAGACCATGCTCTCGGGGCAGTCGGGCAAGGTGATTCTGGAGTGGTGAGGGTTACTCCGTCAGGTAGCGTGCCGGCCTGATGATCCGTACTTCGTGAAAGGGATCGAGTGCCAGCAGGTCCTTGTCGCCGGTGATGATGAGATCGGCGCTGCCGTTCAACGCGACTTCCAGAAACTTGTCGTCCTTGGGGTCGCGGCAAGCGCGGACGATTGCGGTGATCGGGACAATTTCGACGGCGGCGGCGATCAGTTTGACGAAGGTCTTCCTGTCGGTAAGCGACGCATAGGCATCGAACTTGCGGCGAGACAGGACCTCTGCGAGCTCGTCCAAGGTTTCCTGTGACGCGAGCAGAATCGCTTCGCGCTCAGCCTTGCGCACCGCCTGCCCCGGAACGGATTCGGTTGCGAGGAAGTAGCTGACCAGCGTGTTCGTGTCCAAGACGATGCGCGCCTCAGTCGTCATCGGCCAGCAGCTTTGTCAACTTCTCCTCGGTCAAACCGCGCCGTTTCGCACGCGCACTGACCCGGTGCACCAGGCGCTCCAGTTCCGCGACGTTCAATCCACGCAGGCGTCGGTATTCGTCAGCGGACATCACCACCGCGATGTCGCGCTCATGCTTCCGGATTAAGACTGGCTCGCGCTGGGCTGCATCCAGGAGCTCGGAGAGACGTTGCTTTGCTTCAGTCGCCGAAAATCGTCGCATGGCTTCCTCTTTTGGACAATATGGACAAAATAGATAAAATAATCAATATGATCAAGCGAAGTAAGCGAGATCAGTGAGATAGTGCAGCAGGACGAGCGGCCAGAGGACACCGGTGCGGCGGTAGAGCAGCATGGCGACCAGGCCGAACAGGGCGGCATAGAACACGGTCGGGATGCCGCGCCACCAGTGGTAGGCGCCGAACAGCGCGGCGCTGACCAGGATCATGGTGCGTCCATCACCCAACCCTGAGAGCGCGATGCGCATGGCGCGGCGGAAAAGCAGTTCCTCGTGCACCGCCACCAGGGCGAGGCCGAAGGTGAGGTCGAGGAGACGGAGGCCGCCCTGGCTCGCCGGGTAGCCGCCCAGGCTGGTGTCGGGCACCAGCGCCCAAAGCGGTTGGAAGCAGTCGGTCACCCAGATGAACAGCCCGACGATCAGGATCCAGAACACCGTCTCGATCATCCCGGTCTCGCGCCATTCGCGGGCATAGACCAGGCGACGCATCGCCGGCGGTACCGCCAGGATGAGCAGGGTGGAAATCCGCATGCCGTAGTCGAGGGCCAGCCAGGACGCGGGATCGGTCTGCCGCAGGCGGACCAGCTGGAAGGCGAGGTTGACGAGGATCGCGAGCACGACGGCCGCGATGCCGCCGCGGCGCGCGGCTTCCCGCCGCTACTCCAGGCGCCTTGCCGCCATCCAGTGCGGTGGATATGGATTGAGCATCCGCTTTCCCCGGAAATTGGGCGGGCGGGCGCACACGCGCTGTGACGGCCATCGCAGGCATATGGAATTGACCGCGAATCCCTCGATCTACATCGATGCCGATGCCTGCCCGGTGCGGGACGAGGTGTATCGCGTGGCCGAGCGGGTGGGGCTGGGCGTGTTCGTGGTCTCGAACGGGTCGCGGCCGATCCGGCCGTCGCAGAATCCGGCGATCCGGATGGTGATCGTGTCGGAGGGTGCCGATGCGGCGGATGACTGGATCGCCGAGCGCATCACCGGGCGGGACATCTGCGTCACCGCGGATATTCCGCTGGCGTCGCGCTGCTTGAAGAAAGAGGCGCGGGCGATTGCGCCCAACGGCAAGATCTGGACGCCGGCCAATATCGGCAATGCGCTGGCGGGGCGCGAGGTCGGGCGTTACCTGCGCGAGACTGGGATCAACACCGGCGGACCGCCGCCGTTCTCGAAGGCGGATCGCTCGCGGTTCCTGAACGCGCTCGATACGCTGGTGCAGGCGGCGCTGCGCGCCTCTTAGCCCCGCCCGACCAGGCTCTTCAGCGTGTCCATGAGTCCGTGCTTGCGGCTGCCGGTGCCCAGTGTGCGGCTGCCGAGGTTCTGGCGCATGTTGCGCACGAGGTCACGCACGGCGTCGGCGCTGGTGTCGGCGGCCAGGGGCGCCGAGCGGTGCGAGAGGCCGAGCGCCGCAGACGAGACACCGACCGTGGCCGCCGTCGCGGCGACGTGCTCGGCGATGTGGTGCGCCGGCTTCTCCTTCTCGTGCAGCAGCGTGTAGTGGCCGGGCTCGGGATTGGATACGGCGCCGGTGGCGTGCTCCTGCAGGGTGGTGCCGATCTTCTCGTGAAGCTCGGCATGGGTCTCCGGCGGCAATGCCCGGTTCGCCTGGTTCTCGGCGAGGATCGCCGCACGGAAGACCGAGATCTCCAGCGCCTCCTGATTGTTCGCGCCTAGGCCGGCCGCGAGAGTGGCGAACTCGTCTTCGTTGGCGAGGCGCTCGCCCATGTCGAAAGTGTCGATGGCGGGGACCGATTCGGCTCCCGATTCCGACAGCATCAACCACCAGGCGGTGGGGTGGGGCCCGGGACGGGCCTGCAGCGCCAGCTTGCGCTCGCCGGAAACCGGAGCCTGGAAGCGCACCGAGACCGTGTCGTGCCAGCTGCGCTGCGAGAGCCGGCCCATCATGCGCAGGAAGGCCAGGCGGTCGGGCTCGGCGATGAAGTTGATGAGATGCTTTCCGGCCAAGACCTGCTGCAGCATCCCGAAATGCCGCGCGAGGTTGCCGCGGGCTTCCTGGATCTGGGTCGATCGATCGACCAGGAAGGACATGTCCCAGGTTTCGACCATGGCGCGGTTCCATCTCGGGGTGGCGGCGAGCCCCGACTATGGGCCGGATAGGGTTAAGGATGGGTGAAATAGGGACCGGGATGCGCTCGGAAAAACACCGGGAGATCAACGGGTGACGGTCTTTTCCACAGGCCGCTTTTCGACTGGATCGGCGGGCTCGACCTCAGCGTCGATGGTGCTCCGGAGGAAATCGAGCAGAAACTCGCCCTCGTTCCGGGCCAGGAAGCGGCCGAAGACAAAGACGAAGACACCGAAGGCGAAGAAGAATAGTGGAACTTCCAGGATTCCCAGAGGGACGTGGCTGAAACCGCCCTCGGAGAGACTCACCGCCGTGACCGGCAGCACGACGCCAATAGCAAGGATAAACACGACGAATAGAATCATGCTCCGCCGAGGAAATCCAAGTCTGGCCTCGATCCGGGTGCCGGCGCCGTCGTCCAGGATCCGGCCGCTCAGGATGGTTTGGAAGCTGTTGCGATAGAAAACCATCTTGCTGATCGAGATGGAGGTCTCGGTCACTTTCCCGCCGACCGGCTTGCTGCTGAAGAGCGCCCATTCGCTGCGCACCGATTCCTGCAGCCGCCGCACGCATTCGGCACGCGCGAGGGGCGAGTGGATCACAAACGGCTGCTGCCGGAACCAGGTCGCGCGCAAGGCCGGTTGCGGCGCCCGTGCAGCCACACCCGCCTGGCGGAGGCGGGCGGCACTGAACGGCGCGGCACTGAACGGCGCAGCGGCGAGCTTCCGCGCGCGGCTCTGGTAGATCGCGACGCCCGCCATCACGAGGACGAAGGCGAAGATGGCGAGGCCGACGAAGAAAGCGGGATCGCCGAACCCGCTTGACGCGGGGCCAGGCTGCGTCGCCATCGGTTGCATGTCGATCTGCTCCAACCAGAGCCGGCCGCCCTCGCCATGCATCAGCACGAAGAGCTGAAACCAACCCGATTCGAACTGATAGGACAGAGTCAGCGACGTCGTCTCGAAGCCGTTGTCGATCGAGACATTCGCCTGAGTGACGCTGCGTTTGATCGGGGCGCCCGTCGGCGCCTCTTCGGCGAGGCGCTTCAGCGCGTCACGCAGCGTGTCGCTGCGATATTCCGGGCCGAACTTCGCCTCGAGCGCGTCGACATCGCGGTTGCGCAGCAGGGCGAAGGCGTCGTCGGCGAAGTCGAGGTCGGCCCTCGGCACGATGTCCTCGATCAGCTTCTGCGGATCGCAGCCAGCGACCACCAAGGCCAGCGCGACGATCAGACAGAATCGCTTCAGCAATCCACGCCCCGCTCCCGACTGCGCGATGCCCAATATAGATGGCAGGTGCAGCCGGTGACAGGTCTCGCGACCGGACGGTCTCCAGCGATCTCTTGCGGCGCCTGGCGAGAAGCCGCCACAGGTCCAGTGTCGCCCACCACAGCAGAACGGCTTGAGCACGGCAACCGACACCGATTGAGGGAGCGTCCAACGACGCATGACCGCCTCCGACCTTCTCCAACCTCACCCATCGCGGGATCATCACGACGGGACCGTATCGCTTCACCAAGCATCCGGCCTACATCACGAAGTGCATCTCGTTCTGGCTGATCTCGATCCCGTTCCTTTCCAACCATGGCCTCAAGGCCGCGATCGCCCAGTCGCTGTTGCTGATCGTCTCTAACGCGATCTACGTCGCGCGCGCCATCACCGAGGAGCGGCATCTGGCGCGCGACCCGCTCTACCGCGCCTACCAGGAATACATCCGCCAGCACGGCTTGCTAGCAAGGCTGGCAAGATTGCTCGGGCTGCAACGCGCCGTGGCGGCCTTGCCTTTCGGCGAGACCGCGACGCTCGGGTGACAGCAGAAGACTACGCCGCCTTGGCGAGGTGGCGCAGCACGTAGGGCAGGATGCCGCCGTTGCGGTAGTATTCGACCTCGTCCAGGGTGTCGATGCGGCAGGTGACGGTGAGGTCCTGGGTCTGGCCGTTGGCGCGGGTGAGCTTCACCTGAACATCCATCCTGGGCTTGATGCCTTTGGCGAGACCGGTGATGGCGAAGGTCTCGGAGCCGTCGAGGCCGAGGCTCTTGCGCGTCATGTCACCCTTGAACTGCAGCGGCAGCACGCCCATGCCGACCAGGTTCGAGCGGTGGATGCGCTCGAAGCTCTCGGCGATCACGGCCTTCACGCCCAGCAGCAGCGTGCCCTTGGCGGCCCAGTCGCGCGACGAGCCGGTGCCGTATTCCTTGCCGGCGAGCACCACCAGCGGCACCTTCTGCGCCTGGTATTTCATCGCGGCGTCGTAGATCGACATCACCTCGCCGGACGGCATCAGCTTGGTGATGCCGCCTTCGGTGCCGGGCACCATCTCGTTCTTCAGGCGGATGTTGGCGAAGGTGCCGCGCATCATCACCTCGTGATTGCCGCGGCGCGCGCCATAGGAGTTGAAGTCCTTGGCATCGACGCCGTGCTTGATCAGGTACTGGCCGGCAGGGCCGTCCTTCTTGATCGAGCCCGCCGGGCTGATGTGATCGGTGGTGATGGAATCCCCCAGGATCGCGAGCGGCCGCGCGCCGGTGATGTCGGTGAACGTGCTGCCCGCTTCCTTGCTCAGCTGGGTGAAATAGGGCGGGTTGGCGACGTAGGTGGACTTGCCGTCCCAGGCATAGGTCATGCCCTTCGCGGTCTTCACCTTGCGCCAGTTGGCATCGCCCTTGAAGACGTCGGCATAGCGCTTCTTGAAGTCGGACGACTTCACCGACTTGGCGACCGTGTCGGCGATCTCCTTCGACGTTGGCCAGATGTCCTTCAGGTAGACCGGCTGGCCCTTCTTGTCGTAGCCCAAGGGATCCTTGGTGACGTCGACCTTCAAGTTGCCGGCGAGCGCATATGCCACCACCAGCATCGGCGAGGCGAGATAGTTCGCCTTGCAGCTCGGGTTGACCCGGCCTTCGAAGTTGCGGTTGCCGGAGAGCACCGCGCCGGCCACGAGGTCGCCCTTGGCGATCGCATCGGCGATCGGATCGGGGAGCGGTCCGGAATTGCCGATGCAGGTGGTGCAGCCGTAGCCGACGAGGTTGAAGCCGAGCTTGTCGAGATAGGTGTTGAGGCCGGCCTTCTTCAGATAGTCGGTCACCACCTGGGAGCCCGGCGCCAGCGAGGTCTTGACCCAGGGCTTCACCGTCAGGCCCTTGGCCACCGCGTTCCTGGCGACCAGCCCGGCGCCCAGCATGACGCTCGGGTTGGAAGTGTTGGTGCAGCTGGTGATGGCGGCGATCACGACCGCGCCGTCGCCGAGCTCGTAATCGGCACCGCGCACCGAGACCATGCTCTCGTTACCCTTGCGGCCGAAGACTGCGGTCAAGTCCCGGCGGAAGGCTTCCGCGACCTGGGTCAAGGGCACGCGATCCTGCGGCCGCTTCGGCCCGGCAAGGCTCGGCTCGACGGTGGAAAGATCGAGGCTCAGGGAATCGGTGAAGACCGGATCGGGGGTCTTCTTGTCGCGCCACAGGCCCTGCGCCTTGGCGTATTTCTCCACCAGCGCGATGCGGTCCGCCTTGCGGCCCGTGGCTTTGAGATAACGGATGGTCTCGGCATCGATCGGGAAGAAACCGCAAGTGGCGCCGTATTCCGGCGCCATGTTGGCGATGGTGGCACGGTCGGCGAGCGCCAGATCGTCGAGGCCGGGGCCGTAGAACTCGACGAACGTGTTGACGACGCCCTTCTTGCGCAGCATCTCGGTGACGGTGAGCACAAGATCCGTTGCCGTGGCGCCCTCGCGCAGCTTGCCCATCAGCTTGAAGCCGACGACTTCGGGGATCAGCATGGAGATCGGCTGGCCCAGCATTGCCGCTTCCGCCTCGATGCCGCCGACACCCCACCCGAGGACCGCGAGCCCATTCACCATCGTGGTGTGGCTGTCGGTGCCGACCAGGGTATCGGGATAGGCGATGGTCTTGGCCTTGGAGCCGGCGCCTTCCTTTGCGGTCCAGACCACCTGGGCGAGGTTCTCCAGGTTGACCTGGTGGCAGATGCCGGTGCCGGGCGGCACCACGCGGAAATTGTCGAAGGCGGTCTGGCCCCAGCGCAGGAAGGCGTAGCGCTCGCCGTTCCTCTGGTATTCGAGCTCGACATTCTTCTTGAAGGCGCCGGCGCCGGCGAAGAAGTCGACCATGACCGAGTGGTCGATCACGAGATCGACCGGCGACAGCGGGTTGATCTTCTTCGCGTCGCCGCCGAGCTTCTGCATCGCCTCGCGCATGGCGGCGAGATCGACCACGGCGGGGACGCCGGTGAAGTCCTGCATCAGCACCCGCGCGGGGCGATAGGCGATTTCGCGGTCCGAGCGGCGGTCCTTGAGCCAAGCCGCGACGGCCTTCACGTCATCGACGGTCACCGTGCGCCCGTCCTCGTGGCGCAGCAGGTTCTCCAGCAGCACCTTCATCGAATTCGGCAGGGATGAAAGGGCACCCAGCGTCTTCTCGGCGGCTTTGAGGCTGAAATAGTCGTAGGAACGCGACCCGACCTTGAGGGTCTTGCGGGTCTTCAGGCTGTTCAGTCCGGCAGGCAATGGACGTCTCCCGATGCTGTCGCGCCCGCTTCGGTCCCCGGCCAATCTTGTCCGAGCTGGGCGCGCGGTGGAATCCGGCCCGGAACCAGGAGGGAATCCTTGGAAAGCGAATCGGCGCAGCGGCCGTCGGCCCGGGTCGGAAGACCGTATAACACGCGCTCGGTGGAAGACGGGAGGGCTTTGCGCGAAAGCCGCGAAATTCCGGGGATTTTCCGCTGCCAGGACGCCCGTGGCAGACCGGATTCCAGATCCAAAATCACAATTTTGCCGCAATCCGGTCTTATTGCGGCCCCAGGGCGTTGCGACGGTCGGAGCCGACAGAGAGACATCCCCTCTGTTTGTACGGTGCCGGCCCACCGTTGCTCTGCCCCTGACTACCGGCGGTCTTTCCCAGGAATCATGGGGGGAGATCGCCGCAAGAGGCCGAACGGGCAGCGTCGTGTTACCCCCGAGCGACGCTCCCGGAAAGGGTTCGACGCCGCGTCCATCCCATCCCCTTGGGGCGCGGCGTCGGCCCGCTTCTCACCCGAACCTCTTCCCCAAGCCCGAACTTTTTCCCCAAGCTCGAACTTCTTCCCCAAGAATGACAGCGGATTTGCTCCCTCGATTCCGGGCGGGCTAGTCTCGCGCCGGCACATTGGGGAATCCGCTGCATGGCGCTCTTTGAGGGCGAGGACTTGGCCTGTCGGCGCGGCGAGGCGCTGGTGCTCGAAGGCGTCTCGTTTGCGCTCGATCCCGGCGACGCGCTCTGGCTCGAAGGGCCGAATGGCAGCGGCAAGTCCAGCCTGCTCAGACTGATGGCGGGGCTGCTGCGGCCGGAATCGGGCGTGCTCCGCTGGGACGGCGCCGCGATCGCCGTGGATCGCGAGGCGCATCGCGCGAGGTTGCGGCATCTCGGCCATCTCGATGCGGTGAAAGCGCAGCTCAGCGTCACCGAGAATCTCTCCTTCTGGGCGGAATACTGGGGTATCGCAGGCGACGTCGTGGCACCGGCACTGGCGCGGCTCGGCATTGGCCATCTCGCTGGAAGTCCGGGGCGCCAGCTCTCCGCCGGCCAGAGACGACGGCTCGGCTTGGCGCGCCTCGCTCTGGGATCGGCAGCGCTCTGGCTGCTGGATGAACCGGCGGCTGCGCTCGATACCGACGGCACGGCGCTGCTGGCCGCGCTGATCTCCGATTGCCGCGCGCGCGGCGGCATCGTGGTCTATTCCAGCCATGAGACGCTGCCCGTGGAGCGGCCGCATCGGCTGCGGCTCGCGCCGTTTACGTCATGAACGGGTTCCTCGCGTTGTTGCGCCGCGATTTGCGGCTGGGCCTGCGGCAAGGCGTCGATGCCCTGGTGGTCGTGCTGTTCTTCCTCGTTGCGGGCGCGCTCTTTCCTTTCGCGGTGGGACCGGCGCCGGATCTCCTCGCGCGGCTCGCCGGCGGTGTCGCGCTCACCATGGCGGCGCTCGCCGCGCTGCTGTCGCTCGACCGGCTCTATCAGCCCGACCTGGATGACGGCAGCCTCGACCAGATCCTGCTCTCGCCCCTGCCGCTCGAGCTGGTGGCTCTCGCGAAGGCTGCAGCGCACTGGCTGTTGACCGGGCTGCCGCTGATGATCGCTGCGCCGTTGCTGGCGCTGATGCTGCGCCTCCCTGCTGAGGGACAGATGCCGCTGCTGCTCTCGCTCGCACTCTCGACCCCGATCCTGAGCCTGCTGGGTGGGCTCGGTGCGGCACTGACCCTGGGTGCGCGTCGCAGCGGCGTGCTGCTGACCTTTCTGGTTCTGCCGCTCTATATCCCCGTCCTGATCCTGGGCGCGGCCGGGCTCGAGGCTAGCCTCTCCGGGACCGAAGGCACGCCGCCTTGGCTCATCCTGGCTGGGCTCGATGTCGCCGCCTTGGCCCTCACCCCCTGGGCCACGGCCGCCGCCTTGCGCGAGGCAAATGGTTAGTGCGTCCCTGCGGCCGTATTTTGCATTTTGGGAAAATTGCAACGATCTGTGGCATCAGAGCCACAGTCGAGGGCTTTCCGACACAGACGGCTGTAGAAAGTCGGAATCCTCATGGATTCCGCCATTTGAATCGGCTTATCTTTCCCGTGTGCAGCGGTTAATGCGCCCTTGACCGGCCGTCCGCGGCAGCGCTTATGACCGAAGATTGTCCCAGGGGGTCTTACACCATGATTCGCGATTACAAGCTTCTTTTGCTTGGTTCCTGCTGCTTGGCCCTGACGGCCTGTGCGGCGCCGAACCGTGAGCCCGATCTCTCCAACATCAAGTCCAACGTCGACCAGACCCGCGAAGGTGACTTCGGGGACTTCCTGTACAACCTGGTCGAAGCCGAGGACAAGGCACGTGAGGCCGAGGACATCAAGGCAAGCCTCGATGCCGACGCGCCGTACCTCTACACCAACCTGCCGCTCCGCAAGAAGGGCGTGCAGCTGTCGGAAGAGGCGTTGGATCATCGCAAGAAGGCCGAGGCCGCGCTCAACCGGATCCTCGACCCGATCCGCGCCCGCTTGGCTTACTTGGAATCGCTGCACGTGCCGCAGGATGTCGGCCCGATGAAGGCGTCGATCTACTTCGCCACCGGCAGCTCGAAGATCACCGCCGAAGAGGGCGGCAAGCTGGCGCAGGTCGGCAACTTCCTCAGCCAGTATCCGATCTCGCACATCCAGATCGACTGCTACACCGACACGAAGGGCTCGACCGGCGCCAACAAGGAACTGGCCCGTCGTCGTTGCGCTTCGACCGTCGATGCGCTCAAGAAGGCCGGCGTTCCGCTGGCGGCCACCGTCGCGACCGACGCGATCGGCGAGCCCTCGGGCGCGCCCGACAACGTGGACAACCAGGAGAATCGTCGCGTCGATATCATGGTTGCCCCGCACGGCACCTACAACAAGGGCATGTAATCGCCCGACCGCGAGCTCTTCGGAGCCCGCAAGCCTCCAACGAAGCGGGCGCCACCCCTGGGTGGCGCCCGATTTCTTTTGTGATTTAGGTTCGTGGTGCTGCGGCGATCGCGCGCTGGATCATTCAGCAGCGCATTTCGCTGGACGTACTGCGGCTGCATCAACCCCCACCCCTACCCGCCCCCGGTCCTGGGGGCGGGGGACGGATGGAACCGTCACGCGCCGCAGCGTTCCAAGAGTCCCTTCCCCCGAGACCGGGGGAAGGCCAGGCAGGGGGTTGATGCAGCGGCTGGCGCCTCTTGATCCAGCACTCGGTGACTCCACGGACGCGCATGGCAGCCGGTGCGCGGCGGATCGTCTCCTTTTGACCTTGGTCCCTGTTGTCGTCCCGGCGATCCGGGTATAACTCCGGCCCCATGCTGCGTTTCGGCCATGCATAGATTTGCCAATCCCGGCAGGTTCTTACGCTTCGCCGCCCGGATCCTTCCGTGGCTCGCGGGGGCGACCGCGCTGCTGTTCGCGCTCGGTCTCTATTTGTCGCTGATCGCTTCGCCGCCCGACTATCAGCAGGGCGAGACGGTGCGCATCATGTATGTGCATGTGCCCGCGGCCTGGATCGCCATGTTCGCTTATGCCTGGGTGGGTCTCGCTTCCGCTGCAGCGTTGATCTGGCGCCATCCGCTGGCCGACGTGGCCGCCGAGGCAGCCTCGCCGGTCGGCGCCGCCTTCACTGCCCTCGCCCTCGTGTCAGGCTCGCTCTGGGGTCGGCCGATGTGGGGCGCCTATTGGGTCTGGGACGCGCGGTTGACCTCGTTCCTCCTGCTGCTCTTCCTCTATCTCGGGCACTTGGCCCTGCTGAACGCCTTCGACGACAAGAGCCGCGGCCGGCGCTCCGCGGCGCTGCTGGCGATCGTCGGCTTGATCAACCTGCCGATCATCAAGTTCTCGGTCGATTGGTGGAACACGCTGCACCAGCCGGCGAGCGTGCTGCGGATGGGCGGGCCGAGCATCGATCCTGCGATGCTGCGCCCGCTCCTGGTGATGGCGCTCGCCTGCCAGTGCTATTTCTTCCTCGTCACCTTCATGCGGATGCGGGCGATGCTCCTGGAGGCGCGCAAGCGCAACCTCGCCACGCGCCGCAGCGCCGCCGCTGCGCCGAAGCGCACCGCGGTGATGACCCCGGCGGGGACGCCGCGATGATTCCGGAACACGCCACACTCGCCGAGTATTTCTCGATGGGCGGCTATTGGCCGTTCATCTGGCCGAGCTATGCGCTGGGGCTTGTGCTGCTGGTCGCGCTGTTCTGGATCTCGGCGCGGCGTTTGAATGCCGCCGAGCGCGCGCTCGGCGACGCCGCACAGGACCCCGCCGGCGAGGACGACGCAACGCGATGAAGCGCATGAAGCGCAAGACGTTGCGGCTCTATCTGCTGGCCGCGAGCCTCTGCCTGCTCGGCGTCGCGGTCGGACTCGTGCTCTACGCCTTCCAGAGCCGGATCGTGTTCTTCTTCAGCCCGAGCCAGATCGCCGCCGATCGGCCGGACGTGGGCCGCGTGATCCGCCTGGGTGGGCTGGTCGAAGCGGGCAGCGTCACGAAATCCGGCGACGGGTCGACCGTCGTCTTCAAGG
The DNA here is from genome assembly GCA_035542015.1 of Candidatus Cybelea sp. GTDB lineage: Bacteria > Pseudomonadota > Alphaproteobacteria > Dongiales > Dongiaceae > Dongia. The sequence goes on along the minus strand of DATKMF010000034.1, from coordinate 11,533 downwards.
TCACCGATCTCAAGAACACGGTCGCGGTGCGCTACAGGGGCGTGCTGCCGGATCTCTTCCGCGAGGGCCAGGGCGTCGTGGTCGAGGGCGCGTATGACGCCGACGGCGGCTTCACCGCCAGCGAGGTGCTGGCCAAGCACGACGAGAAATACATGCCGCCGGAAGTCGCCAAGGCGTTGAAGGAATCCGGCCGCTGGCAGGAAGGCGAGAATGGTCAGCCGATCGCAGGCCAGCCGGCAAGCCCTGGCCCTGCTGCGGGAACCAATCCATGATCGCCGAGATCGGGCATTACGCGCTGGTTCTGGCGCTCGCTTTGGCCCTCGCGCAATCGGTGCTGCCGATGGTCGGCGCCGCGCGCGGCATCCGTCCCTGGATGGCCTTCGCCCGGCCGGCGGCGGTCGCGCAACTGGGCTTCGTCGGCCTTGCATTCCTGGCGCTGGTCACCTGCTTCCTGCGTTCCGACTTCTCGGTTGCGACGGTCTATCACTATTCCCACACCCAACAGCCGACGATCTACAAGATCGCCGCCGCCTGGGGGAACCACGAGGGTTCGCTGCTGCTCTGGGTGCTGATCCTCGCGATCTTCGGCGCGCTGGTGGCGCTGCTCGGCGAGAACCTGCCGCCGCGCCTGAAGGCGCGCGCGCTCAGCGTCCAAGGCATGATCGGCTTCGCCTTCATCGCCTTCATGCTGTTCACCTCGAATCCCTTCGCCCGGCTGAGCCCGGCGCCGTTCGAGGGCGAGGAATTGAACCCGCTGCTGCAGGATCCCGGCCTCGCCATGCACCCGCCGATGCTCTACTTGGGCTATGTCGGCTTCTCGATGACCTTCTCCTTCGCCGTCGCCGCGCTGATCGAGGGCAGGGTCGACGCGGCCTGGGCGCGCTGGGTGCGGCCCTGGACGCTCTTGGCATGGACCACGTTGACCGCCGGCATCGTGCTGGGCGCGCACTGGGCCTATTACGAGCTGGGCTGGGGCGGCTGGTGGTTCTGGGATCCGGTCGAGAACGCCTCTTTCATGCCCTGGCTGGCCGGAACGGCGCTGCTCCACTGCGAGACCGTGGTGGAGAAGCGCGATGCCCTGAAGGTCTGGACCATCCTGCTCTCGATCGTCGCCTTCGGCTTCAGCCTGCTCGGTACCTTCCTGGTGCGTTCCGGCGTCATCACCTCGGTCCATGCCTTCGCCCAGGATCCGGCGCGCGGCCTCTTCATCCTTTTCATCCTCGGCATCGCGCTCGGCGGCTCCTTCGCGCTCTTCGCCTGGCGGGCGCCGACGCTGCAGCCGGGCGGACTCTTCGCGCCGATCAGCCGCGAAGGCGCGCTGGTCCTCAACAATCTGTTGCTCGGCGTCGCCGCGGGGACGGTACTCCTTGGCACGCTCTATCCGCTGGCGCTCTCGGTGATCGGCGGCGGCGCGGTCTCGGTCGGCGCGCCCTACTACGCCGCGACTTTCGTGCCGCTGATGGTGCCGATGGTGCTGTTGATGGCGATCGGACCGCTCTTGGGGTGGAAGCGCGGCGACCTCCCGGGCGCCTTGCAACGGCTCGCGGCCGCCGGCGTGCTCGCCTGCTTCGCCGCGGGCTACACCTTTCATCTCGAGACCGGCGGCTCCTGGCTCGCGCCTTTGGGGATCGCACTCGGCGTCTGGCTCGCGCTCGGCACCCTGGTGGAATGGGTGGAAAGGGTGAAGCTGTTCCGCGTCCGGCCGCGCGAGAACTGGAACCGCGCCCGGCACCTGCCGCGCGCCGCCTATGGCATGACCCTGGCGCATCTCGGCCTCGCGATCGCCATCATCGGCATGACCGGCTCCTCCTCCTGGAAGACCGAGAGCGTCAAGGCCATGCAGATCGGCGAGAGCGTGACCCTCGACGGCTATACCTATCGCTTCGACGGCGTGATGCCGACCAGGGGGCCGAACTATCTCGCCGAGCGTGCGACCTTCACGGTCACCAAGGACGGCAGGCCCTACACCGTGCTCTACCCCGAGCGTCGGCAATACGAGGTGCAGGCGGCGCCGACGACCGAATCCGCGATCCAGTCCAGCCTCGCCGGCGACATCTATGCCGTGATCGGCGACCATGCCGGCCCGCAATCCTGGACGGTCCGGATCTATCACCAGCCGCTGGTGCCCTGGATCTGGGCCGGCGGCTTCCTGATGGCGCTGGGCGGCGTTACCTCGTTGAGCGACCGGCGCTATCGGATCGGCGTGCCGAACCGGCTGCCGGTCGTGCAGGCGACCGGTGCCTGAGGAAGAAGCCGTGAGCACCCCGATCCGCCGCCTGCTCTATTCGTTGCCGATCCTGCTGCTGGCGGCGTTCGGCTGGCTCGCCTGGCGCGGCTTGGCACCCGATCGCGATCCCTCCGCGCTCCCATCGGCGATGGTCGGCAAGCCGGTGCCGGACTTCACGCTGCCGCCGCTCGATGCCAGCAATGAGGCACTCTCGCCCAAGGATTTCGCGGGCAAGGTGACGGTGATCAACTTCTTCGCCTCGTGGTGCCTGCCCTGCAAGGCCGAGCATCCGCTGCTGTTCCAGCTGCAGAAGGACATGAACCTGCCGGTCTATGGCATCGCCTTCATGGACCAGCCGTCCGATGCGACCGGCTACATCAAGGAGAACGGCGACCCTTATGCCAAGATCGGGGTCGACCAGAACGGCCGCGTCGCCTTCAACTTCGGCGTCCAGGGCGTGCCGGAGACCTTCATCCTCGACCGCCAGGGCATCATCCGCTACCGCCTGGCCGAGCCGCTCGATCCCGACCGCATCACCAGCGAGATCGCGCCGCTGGTGAAGAGCCTGCAGCAATGAGGCGCGGGTTCCGCGTGCGGACGCTCGGCGCGTTGATGTTGGCGGCGGCGTTGGCGCTGCCGGCGATCGCAATTCCGTCGGCGCAGGCCGACCCCACGATCCACACGGCCGATCAGCCGCTCGCCGATCCTGCGCAAGAGGCGCGGGCCCGGGCGCTGATGCGCGAGATCCGCTGCGTCGTCTGCCAGAGCCAGTCGATCGACGAGTCGGACGCCGACATCGCCGCCAATTTCCGCAACATCGTGCGCGAGCAGATCGCCGCCGGCCGCAGCGACCAGGAGATCCTCGACTACCTGACGGCGCGCTATGGCGACTTCGTGCTGTTCGACCCGCCGTTCAGGGCGACGACCCTGATCCTCTGGGTCGGACCCTTCGCCCTGCTGGCGCTCGGGCTCGTCGTCGCGATGGCGATTCTGCGGCGGCAAAGGAACGCCAAGACGGCGGCCGGAGGCCTCGCCCCGCCCGATCTTTCCGAGCCCGAGCGGCGGCGGTTGCAGGAGCTGCTGACCGAACCCGATAGCGGCGCGGGGAAGAGCGCATGATCCTGCTCTGGATCGTGCTCGGCGCGATGACTCTGGCGGCGGCGATTATTCTTGCCTGGCCGCTGTTCGACGCGCGGCGTTTCAAGAACGATGCCACCTTTGCCCTCGCGGTCTACCGCGACCAGCTGGCCGAGATCAACCACGACGCCGCGCGCGGCATCCTGGATGAAACGCAGGCCCGCGCGGCGCAGATCGAGATCGAGCGCCGCATCCTCGCCCTCGACGATGCCCCGAAGTTCCAGCCTGCCAGGGCACCGCGCCCGGCGCTGATCGTCGCCATGGCGGTGATACTGCCCTTGGCCGCCTTCGGGCTCTATTTGAGGCTCGGCCATCCGGCGTTGCCCGGTGCGCCCGGTAACGGCGTCGCGCAGACGACGACCTCGCCCCAGCTGCAGGCGCTGACGGACGCGGTCGAGAAGGCGCCGGCCGATCCCGCCGCCTGGCGTGCGCTCGGCGAGGAGCTGATGGCGGAGCGCCGCACCAGCGAGGCTGCCAACGCCTTCGCCCGGGCGATCGCGCTCGGCGACCGGGATCCGAAGCTGCAGTCGCGCTACGGCTCGGCGCTGGTCATCGCGGCGGAGGGCCGGGTTGATGACCAGGCGAAGTCCGCGTTCGAGAAAGCACTGGCCGGCGATCCGACCGATCCCATCGCGCGCTTCTTCCTGGGATTGGCCAAGGCGCAGGCCGGCGACAAGGCGGGCGCTCTCGCCGACTGGCTGGCGCTGGAGCGAGACATGCCGCCCGATCTCCCCTGGCGCGGCGATCTCGCCCAGAACATCGATCGCGTCGCCCGCGACCTCGGCAAGGATCCGACAAGCCTGCCCGGCCGCGCCCCGGCGACCGATGCCGCTCCGGGTCCGCGGCAAGCCGGCGCCCCCAGCGAAGCCGACATCAACGCCGCGAGCCAGATGTCGGATGCCGACCGCCAGGCCTTCATCGAAAGCATGGTGCAGAAGCTCGCCGATCAGCTGAAGGTCAAGCCCGACGATCTCGAAGGCTGGATGCGCCTTGCCAATGCTTATGGGGTGCTGCGGCGGCCGGACGACGCACGCACCGCCTGGGCCAAGGCCGCCGCCCTCGCCCCGACCAGGCTCGACGTGCAGCTCGACTACGCCAATGCGCTGATCGACGGCAGCGGCGATCTTACGAAAGGCCTGCCGCCGGATTTCTCCGCGACGGTGACCCGGATCCGCACCCTCGCCCCCGACAACCCGCTTGGCCTCTATTACGGCGGACTGGTGGCGCGCGCCCAAGGCGACAAGGCGGCGGCCCGCGACATGTGGGAGAAGGTGCTGGCGCTGATCCCCGCAGGCTCGCCCCAGCACGACAGCCTGCAGCGCGAGATCGATTCGCTGGCGCAGTAACGCCTTACCGGTCTTCCGAATGGAGCACGAGGGCAATGTCGCCGCGGTCGACCGCCAGGGATTTCTCCGCACGGCGGGGAAGCGGGATCTTCTTCTGGCGACAGAATTTGATGAGGGCGACGGCGACTTCCGTGGGGCTCAATTCGATCGACTCGCCTTCGATGTCGAGCGCAATGGAGACGTGCGGCACACCGGCCTCGCCGTTCTCGACCTTGATGCCGCGAATCCGGCTTTGCGGAAGCGGCTTTCGCGCGTCGCGGCGCAGGCGGATCAACGCCTGGATGAGCTCGTCGGAGCTGAAGGTGATGCGCCGGGTCTCGCTTGGCATGCCTGGAGGCTAGAGGGTCAGACCACTGCCTTCAACTCCTCGAGGAAGGTGGAGACCGAGCCTGAGAGCCGGCCGGTCTGCGTCTCGAGCCGGGCGCTCGACTGGGCGAGCCGCGCCGCCGATTGCTCGGTCTCGTCCGTCGCCGTGCGCACGCTCTCCATGTTGCCGGCGACCTGGCTTGCGCCTTGCAGCGCCTGCTCGAGGCTACGGGCGATCTCCCGCGTGGCCGTGCTCTGCTCCTCCATCGCGGCGGCGATGCTGTCGGCGGCCTGGTCCATCGACTGAATGACGCCCTGCGCAGCGCGGATCGCGCCGGCAACGGCATCGACCCCGCCTTCGATCTCGCCGACATGGCCGGTGATCTCGTCGGCTGCACGGGCGCTCTGGTTGGCGAGGTTCTTTACCTCGTTGGCAACCACCGCGAAGCCGCGCCCCGCCTCGCCGGCGCGCGACGCCTCGATGGTGGCATTAAGCGCGATCAAGTTGGTGTCGTCGGCGATGTTCTTGATGAGGGCCACCACAGCGCGCACCCGTTCGGCGGCCTGGATCAGGGACTCGGTGCGGGCGCCGGCCTGATCGGTCTCGCGCTTGGCGGCATGGGCGATCTCGACGGAGCGGTGGATCTGCTTGTTAATCTCGTCGATCGAGCTGTTCAATTGCTCGGTTGCCGAGGCGACCGATTCGAGGCTCGCCTTGGCGGCGCTGCTGCCCTCGAAGGCGGCGAGCGTGCGCTGGCTGGTGGCACCCGCCGTGCCCTTCAGCTGGTTGGCGGTCGCCGCCAGCTCGGCCGCGGATTTGGAGAGGTCCTCCACCACATGCGCGGTATTGGCCTCGAAGGCACCCCGGGTCTCGCCGAATTTGCGGATCTTGCCCTGGATCGCGCCGATCGCGGTGTTGCTCGCATCGGCGCCGCGCTTGAAGGCGCCGAGCATGCCGGTGGTGACGATGCGCCGGTAATAGCGCTGATGGCTGACCGCATCGAGCGAGGCCGTCGCCTCGCGTAGGAAGGCATCGGCGCGGTCGATCACGTCGTTCACCTCCCAGGCCAGGAGCTCGATCCGCGAGGCTCCCAGGATACGCGCGACCCTGGCCTCGAGATCTCCGGACTTGAGGCGTACGAGCGCCGCCGTGAGCTCATCGAGCAACCGGCGCTCGCGAACAAGGCCGCCGATCGCCAAAGCCTGGGTCAGCAGCGCCGCGGCGAGGATCCCGAGCGCTGCGATCCTGAGATCGAGCGCCAGCGCCAGGCCCGCCGCCAGCAGCAGCAGCCCCGCCAACACGGCGAAGGCGAGCGCGCTAAATCGAGAATACAAATTCGTCATAGGAGACCCCAGCGCTCTTCAGCTTGGCCGTGAGGGCCGCGACCGCCGCATGCATGCCCTCCTTGCGGTTCTCGTGGCTCTCTTCGATGCCCAGCAGCTCGGCATAGATCGGCTTCACGATCTCGATCGGCTCGCGGCGGGGCGAGCGGCGGTTCGAGTGATAGCCGATGATCGCACCCTTCTCGTCGAAGCTCGGCGTCACATGGGCGAAGACCCAGTAATGGTCGCCGTTCATGGCGCGGTTCAGGACATAGGCGAAGATCTCGCGGCCCGCCTGGATCGTCTCCCACAACAGCCAGAACACCGAGCGCGGCATGTCGGGATGGCGAATGAGGCTGTGCGGCGCATCGAGCGCATGCGGGATGTCGAGCCCCGCGACCTTCAGGAAGGTGCGGTTGGCGTAGGTGATGCGGCCCTTCAAGTCGGTCTTGGAGACGATCACTTCGTTCGCGTCGAAGAACCGCTCCTTGCCGGTCAAGGATCGATCGATCGCCATTTGAGAACCCCCATCCTCGCCTCGCCGGCGGCACGGCGCGGCACCGGGGCGAGGTTGCAGCGAAGTGAGTTAAAATTCCTATAAAATCGGCGGGTGGAAACTACCTACGCGCGATGTCGGCGCGATGTTTTCACTTCAGCGTGACGCCGGACTCTAACGGCTTGAGACGGCGCGGAAATTGCGGCCACAATCCGCCATGCATTGGATATCTCAACGAAATCGCGCGGGGCCGCGGCGGAACCGCCTCGTCTTCCTTCCGGTGCTGCTGGCACTTGGCGCCTGCTCGGAACCGGCCTACCCGCCGGCGCCGCAGCCGGCCGTCGTCAGCCATTTCGTGCTCGACACGCCGAACGTGATTTCGACCATCGTCACCGATCCCTTGCCGGCGAAAGCCGCCCGGCTGAAGCTGCCGGACGGGACGGCGCTCGAAGCCGACGGGATCGACCGCGATCAGCGCATCTATTCCGACCAGACCGGCTACGGGCCGGGCCTTGCGGTCGGCGTCGCCGGGGGCTCCTCGACCGCGGTCAGCACCTCGGTCGGGATCGGCTTCCCCCTGTTCGGCAGCGGCGGCGGGGTCGTCACCACCACGATGACCACCAGCACGCTGCATTTCCATGTGCCCGACATGGAGGCCTACAAGCGCGACTGGCAGCGTTGGATCCTGGAGATCGACCTCGACGACGGGGTCAATCGCCGCGTCATCCAGACCCTGCCGCCGGCGCCGCCGAAGGACTAGCCCTGCTTCGCGCTTTGCGCTTCAAAGGGAGCGCCCCTATCATCAGCCACCCGCCGCAAAGGGGTGCCATGAACCAGCCGATCCAGACTTTCTCCACCGAAGTGCGCTCGCTGCCCGCGGAATGGTATTGCGATCCGGCGGTCTATGAGGCGGAGCGCAAGGCGATCTTCGCCCGGACCTGGCAGTTCGTGGGGCCGGAGGCGGAGTTCGCGGCGGCCGGCGACTATCGCGCGGTTTCGATCGCCGGGTATCGCGTCTTCGTCATCCGCGAGCGCAATGGAACGCTGAAGGCCTTCCACAACATCTGCCCGCATCGCGCTTCGCCGCTGCTGACCGAAGGCGACGGGCATTGCGACGTGCTCCGCTGCCGCTATCACGGCTGGACCTTCGCTACCGACGGAAGGCTGGTCGCGACGCCGAATTTCGGGGAGGCGAGCTGGTTCGACAAGAAGCAGCACGGCCTGATGCCGGTGCGGATCGAGACCTGGCGCGGCCTCGTCTTCGTGACGCTCGACGAGCAGGCACCGCCGCTGGTCGAGTTCCTGGGCGATCTGCCTTCGCTGCTGGAGCCCTATCCGATCGAGAGTTTCGGCAAGCTCGACCAGGCGGAGTTCTTCATCAATTGCAACTGGAAGACCTATACCGACAATTTCGTCGAGGGCTACCACATCCCCGGCATCCATGCGGGATTGAACGCCGCGATCGACATGGCGCGGTTCGAGACCACGCATCAGCGCGGCGTCGTCATCATGAAGGCTCCCCAGAAGGGCCACTCGATCTATGGCGGCCTCTGGCTCTGGATCTGGCCCAACATGACGCTCTCGGTCTATCCCGACGGGATGAACACCTCGCGCATCGTGCCGATCGACGAAGTGCGGACGGAGTTGCGCTACGAGTTCTACTTCGCCGATGCCGCCGCCGGTTTGAACGACAAGCGCCGCGCCACGATCGAGACCAACTGCGAGATCGTGCGCGAGGATTTCGGCATCTGCGAGGAGGTGCAGAAGAACCTCAAGAGCGGCATCTACCGCGACGGTCCGCTGAGCCCGCGGCACGAGGACGGGGTCAAGTATTTCCAGGACATGGTGCGAGAAAGTCTGGCGCGATGAAGACCTGCCGCATCGTCCTCGCGGCACGGCCAGAAGGCCTGCCGAAGTTCTCGGATTTTCGCATCGAGGAAGCGCGACTGCCGCCGCTCCAGGACGGCGAGGTGCTGCTCGACATCCAGTATCTGACGCTCGATCCCTATATGCGCGGGCGGATGGATGATGTGCCGGCCTACGAAAGGCCGGCGAAGGCCATCGGCGACGTGATGGAGGGCGGGACGGTCGCGACGGTGCGCGAATCCCGCCACCCCGATTACCAGCCGGGCGAGACGGTGCTCTCCTATTCCGGCTGGCAGACAGCCGCGGTCGAGAAGACCGATGGCTTGCGCAAGCTCGATCCCAAGGCGGCGCCGGTGACCACGGCCTTGGGCGTGCTCGGCATGCCGGGCTTCACCGCCTATGCCGGGCTCCTCACCATCGGCCAGCCGAAGCCGGGTGAGACGGTCGTGGTCGCGGCCGCGAGCGGACCGGTGGGTGCCACCGTCGGCCAGATCGCGAAGATCAAGGGCGCGCGCGCCGTCGGCATCGCCGGCGGAGCGGCGAAATGCGCCTTTGTCCGCGACGTGCTCGGCTTCGATGCCGCGGTCGATCACCAGGCGAAGGATTTTCCTGCACAGCTGGCCAAGGCCTGCCCAAGAGGCATCGATGTCTATTTCGAGAATGTCGGCGGACATGTCTGGGACGCCGTGTTCCCGCTGCTGAACCTGTTTGCCCGGGTCCCGGTCTGCGGGTTGATCGCCCATTACAACGACACGCCGCCCTTTCCCGGCCCCGACCGATTGCCGGTCGTCATGGACGACGTGCTGATGAAGCGGCTCACGCTGCGCGGCTTCATCCAGTACGACTTCGCGGAGCAACGCCCCGCCTTCTATCGCGAGATGGACCAGTGGATTCGCGACGGCAGGGTGAAGTACCGCGAGGACATCGTGGACGGGCTGAAAAATGCGCCCGCGGCCTTCATCGGCCTGCTGCAGGGCAAGAACTTCGGCAAGCTCGTCGTGCGCGTCGGCTAGTCTAATACTGCGACAGCGGGTTGTACGGCAGGTCGGTGCTGCCGTAGTCGATGCCGAGCTTGTGCAGCTCGGCCGTCACCTGCGCGCGGTGATGGGTTCCGTGGTTGAATAGCTGCATCAGCGGGAACTGGCGCGGGTGGCTGCGTTCGCGGCCGAGGCGCGGGTGGTGGTAGCTGATGGTCTCGTCCAGCCAGGTCCTGGGCTGCATGCGCAGCTGCTCCAGCAACATCGCATCGAAGGCGATGCGCTCCTGAGTTAAGAGCGCATAGTCGTTGGTGACCTTGCGGTTGGGGTCCCAGTCGCGCGGCGGCTGGCCGCTGAGGGTGAAATCCCAGAGCACGCGATCGACCATCAGGATGTGGTCGAGCGTGCGCTGGATCGAGCCGAAGAACATGCCGCGGTCGCGCTTCCGATGTTCGTCGCTCAGGGCATCGCACAGCTCAAAGAGCTTCTCGTTCTGCCACCTGCTGTAGAGCGCCATCTCCAGCGCCCAGGCCTTTGTGCTCGTCTCCGTCGCACTCATTGGGCTTGCTCCTGCGCCGTGTCGCCGGCAATTCACCGGATGTTGCAAGTGCAACATAAAATATAACGTCGATACAATCAGTTAGGTTGTCTCCGTCTACTGCAGTGACCGACATCTAAGACAAAGTGACCGACTTACATCATATCAACGCCTCCCAGCCGCCGCCCCCGCGCCGGCCTGCAAGCGAGAGGACAAATCGAGATGACCATCATCACCGGAACCGCGGGTAGCGACGTCCTGAGCGGGACCGCCGCCGATGACATGATCTCCGGCCTTGCCGGCAACGACAAGCTCAGCGGCGCCGCCGGCAATGACAGCCTGGACGGCGGCACGGGCGCCGACATCATGACCGGAGGGAGCGGCGACGACAGCTATTTGGTCGACGACAAGGGCGACAAGGTGATCGAAGCCGCCGGCGGCGGCCATGACACCGTCAGCTCCTCGCTCGACGGCATCATTCTCGCCGGCAATGTCGAGGACCTCGACCTGACCGGGACGGCGCTCACGGGAACCGGCAACACGCTCGACAACACGATCACCGGCAACGACTTCGACAACCATCTCGACGGGTCGAGCGGCAACGACATGCTCTTCGGCGGCTTCGGCAATGACGTCTTGCTCGGCGGCACCGGCAACGACTCGCTGCACGGCGAAAGCGACGACGACGAGATCCATGGCGGCGACGGCAATGACACGCTCACCGGCGACAGCGGTAACGACCACCTGATCGGCGATGCCGGCAACGACACGCTCGATGGCGGCGCCGGCTTCGACAAGATGGAAGGCGGTGCCGGCAACGACACCTATATCGTGGACAGCAACGCGGACCAGGTGATCGAGGGAGCGAACCAGGGCACCGACACGATCGTGTCCGCGCTCGGCAGCTACACCCTCGGGGCTAATTTCGAAAACCTGACCTTGATATCCGCCGCGGGCAGTCTCGGCGGACACGGTGTCGGCAACGACCTCGCCAATCGCATCATCGGCGGCGCCGGTGAGGAGAGGCTCGAGGGCGGTGCCGGCAACGATTTCCTGGAAGGCGGCGGCGGAAATGACGCACTTCTCGGGGGTACCGGCGATGACATCCTGCGCAGTGGAGCCGACGGCATCGATGATTCAGCCAACGGCGCCGACATGCTCGGCGGCACCGGGAACGACACCTACATCCTGGACAGCATCAACGACGGCGTTATCGAGAACGCCGGAGAGGGTATCGACTCGGTCATCCTTCAGGCGCCCTTCGTCGCCGGCAGCAACCCGTACCAGCTCGCCGACAATGTCGAGAACCTGACCCTG
>DATKMF010000033.1:0-3207 GCA_035542015.1 Candidatus Cybelea sp. | reverse complement strand
GCCGATGATGAGGCCGCCGACCTGGCGCTCATCCATGATGCGGAGGAGCTCGGTCGCGTCCTTGGTGAACTTGGTGCGGCGGATCGTGGTCAGCGGCGAGGCGACCTTGTGCCCCGGATCGCCGATCGCGATGCCGATGGTCTTCTCGCCGAGATCGAGCGCCGCCATCCGCTGATGACGCGGCAAGGCGGCGGCGAGTTCGGCGGGGGAGGCGAGGATCATGAGGACGACTGTGTCGCACGACACTCGATGCTGCAACATATTCGGTCGTCATGCCCGGCGTAGGCCGGGCATCCACGAGTCTCTTGGCGGGCGAACTCGTGGATCCCCGGGCCAAGCCCGGGGATGACGACTCAATGGGTTGGGAGGACGTGCCTTCCATCGGCCTAATCCGCCACCAGCTCCGTGATCTCCCTCCGGAACGGCAGGGCGTCGCCGATGTCCGGCGCGTCCATCTCCTCGGCGTAGCGGCGGCCGGCATAGACGGCGGCGGCAATCGTCGACGGCGCCCAGGCGTCGCCGGCGCATTTGACCGCGCGGACACCGGCATCGGCCCAGTCACCCTCGCGCGCCTTCAGGTCGAGATAGAGCCGGTCGTTCGGCAGGCGCGCGGTCACCAGCACCGTCGCCCCGGCCTCGCGGCGGTCGCCGCGGCCGGTGAAGACGCAGGCCGTCTCCACCGCATCCTTGCCGATGCTACTGAGCATGCGGCCGGTGACGATGGTGACGCCGAGCTCGATCAAGCGCGCCTGGATCTTGAACTGCTCCATGGTGTTGCGCGCCCAGTTGGAAACCTCGGTGGCGGGAGTCAGCAGCGTCACCGCGTATCCATCCTTCACGAGCAGCTCGGCAAGCACGCCGCCCATGTAGTAATGGTCGTCGTCGTAGAGCAGGACAGACTTCGCCTGCGGGCGCTTCCCGGCCATCAGGTCGTCAGGTGTCAGCACCTCGGCTTCGGCGGCGATCGGGATCGGCAGCGTGTTGTGATGGGCGACGCCGTCGCGGCGCCAGGCGGCGCCGGTCGCCACCAGCACGCGCTCGAAGCCGAATTCCAGCACATGCTCAGCGTCGAGCGGGCTGTGGTAGAAAATCTCCACGTTCGGCATTTTCGCCAGCTGATGGGCGCGGTAGTCGCGCACGCGACCCCAGGCGGAAAGGCCGGGGAGCTTACGTTCGAGCGCGACGCGGCCACCGAGCACTGTCGTTGCCTCCGCCAGCGCCACTTCATAACCGCGCTGGCCGAGGGCGCGCGCCGCTTCGAGACCGGTCGGGCCGGCGCCGACGATCAGCACGCGCGCGTCCGACTCCTTGGCGCGGATCACCTCCGGATGCCAGCCCCGGCGCCATTCCTCGCCCATGGCGGGATTCTGGGTGCAGCGGCTGGGCGACATGGTCATGTCGCCGGAGACGCAGATGTTGCAGCCGATGCATTCGCGGATGTCGTCGATGCGGCCTTCGGCGATCTTCTGCGGCAGGAAGGGATCGGCGATCGAGGGCCGCGCCGCGCCGATGAAATCGAGGATGCCGCTCTTAATCTGCCGGACCATCTGGTCCGGCGAGGTGAAGCGGCCGACGCCGACCACCGGCTTCGAGGTGAGCCGCTTGACGCCGCGGACGAACTCTTCTTCCGCGCCCTCCTCGACGAAGCGCGAGGTGCGGGAATCGTTCTCCCAGCTGCCGAGCGTCAGGTCCCAGAGATCGGGGATCTCGCCCATGCGGCCGATCACCTCCTCGGCCTCCGACTTGGTGAAGCCCTCGGGGCCGATCAGCTCGTCCATGGCGAAGCGCAGCACGACGCCGCAGCGGTCGCCGACGGCCTCCTTGGTGTCCTCGGTCACCTCGCGAAGGAGACGCATGCGGTTCTCGATGCTGCCGCCGTATTCGTCAGCCCGGTGATTCAGGCGGCGGGAAAGGAAGTGCTGGAAAGTGCTGAAGCCGTGGGCGCAATAGACATAGACGAGGTCGAAGCCGGCGCGCTTCGCCCGCAGCGCAGCATTGCGGTGCCAGCGGCGGAGGTCCTTGATGTCGGCGAGGTCCATGGCGCGGGCCTGCACCGGATCGTAGGTGAAGGTCGCGATCGGTAGATGGCTCGGCCCCAGTGGCGTCTCGCGGCTGTAGAAGTTGGGGCCGTTCATGCCGTTATAGGCGAGCTCGATCCCGGCCAGCGCGCCTTCGCCGTGGATCACGCCGGTCAGTTTCTCGAAGACCGGCAGGTCGCGGTCGTCCCAGAGCCGGAGCTCGATGAAGGGCGTGATTTCCGACGTATGGTGGATCTCCACCTGCTCGGTGCAGAGCACGGCCCAGCCGCCCTCAGCCTTGTTCTTCCGCATGCGGATCATGGCGGAGGGATCGCGGTAGCCCTGGCCGTTGCAATGCGGCACCTGGTAGAAGCGGTTCTTCGCCGTCACCGGGCCGATCTGCACCGGTTCGAACAGAATGTCGTAGCGCGGATCGCGCGGCATGGCGGCGATGTCCCCTGAAGCCTGGAAGAGACCGGCAGATTGCCGCAGCCGCCAGTATTCGGAAAATCGAATTAAATGAAAGTCGGCATCGGGAAAAGCGATGCGGGGTCAGGCGGGATCCTGCTGGCGCGCGGCGACGGCGCGGATCAAGCGCCAGGCGAACAGGATGCCGATGGCGGCGATCGCAGCACCCCCGCCATAGAGCGCCAGCGCCGCCTGCGACACGATCCCGGTCGTCAGCGGTCGATCGAGGCCGATGCCGTTGCCGACCAGGCCGGCCACCGCCGCGCTGACGGCACCGCCCATGCCGAAGAGGGTGGACATCGACGCCATGGTCGCATCCTCCTCGCCGGCCTCGGTCGCGGCCATGATGCGCTGGGTGAGGAAGGCATAGGAGACGCCGAAGCCGCAGCCGATCAGCACCATGGCGACGGCGATCACCGGCAGCGGACTGGCGGCGAGGGTGAGGCCCAGTCCGGCAAGGCCGAGAGCGAGGGAGGTCGGTCCGGCGAGGATGGCGCGGTTCTGCCAACGTGCCGCAAGCGGCGCCACCAGCATCGCCGATCCGGCCCAGGCGAGTGCGTGGATCGCGCCGAAATAGCCGGCCATGGTCGGGCCGAGGCCGCGATAGAGCTGGAGGATGTAAGGCCCGTAGACATAGACCGCGGCTTCCGAGAGGGCCATCAAGGCGAGCACCCAGAGGCCGAGGGAGACGGGGTGCCGGAGGCCGGGGAAGGCGGTCGGA
>DATKMF010000032.1:0-2102 GCA_035542015.1 Candidatus Cybelea sp. | reverse complement strand
GCGCGGTCCTGACCCGGAGGCGATGTCCTTCAGGATGTCGATGGTCGCGGTCAGCCCGACCGTGTCGCCGACCTTGAGGGTGGCGTCGTCCACATAGTCCGTGCTGTGCAGCACGAAGCCGCGGCCGGTCTCGACCGGGCCGCCGCTACGGATGCGGATATGCTCGCCCCGGCCATGGGCGTCGATGTTCAGCTGCTGCAGCAGGTCGGGGAAGGTGAGCGAGCCCACCAGCCGGTTCACCACCAGCCCCATCGCGCCGTCGCTGGTATGGGCGCACACATAGATCACCGAGCGGGTGAACCGGGCGTCCCGCATCTGCGGCATCGCGACCAGCAGCTGCCCGGTCATAAAGCCTTGAAGTGAAACGGTTCTGGCCATAGCTTCGGCGCGACTCCCGATCCTGGACCCCGGTAGAGGCTCGGCCACGATGTCGTGACCCTTAACCACTTGGGGGAAAGCCTATAATCCGACCCGAAGGTTGGCAAATGATGAATGCGCCATCAAGGCCGAGCGATCCGAATAAGCCTCGGAATCACAACAGCTTGACCAGCTGGTGTGCTTCTGTGGCCGCAGTGTTGCTCAGCGGCTTGTTGTCGCTCTCGGGCTCATGCATCGCGCATGCCGACTCCACATCCGAGTCGGGCGCGTCTTCGGGTGCCGGCAATCAGGTCCCGACTGAGCAGAGCACCGCGCGTCTGGTGAGCGCGGTTACCGGGACCGGCGATCTCCCGAGCCTGCCGCTCGGCCTCGACATAACCCTGAAGCCCGGTTGGAAGACCTATTGGCGCTCGCCCGGCGATGCCGGCTTCCCGCCGGAGGTCAGCTTCGACGGATCGACCAACCTTGCCTCGGCGGTCCTTGCCTATCCGACGCCGCACCGCTTCGAGCTCTTCGGCCTCGAGACCTTCGGCTACAAGGAGGAGGTGGTTTACCCGCTGGCGGTTGTGCCGCAGCATCCGGGCCAGCCGGTCGCCATCCGCGCCCATCTCCGCTACCTGGTCTGCGCCGAGGTCTGCATTCCCTATGAGGCGGACCTCGCCCTGGACATTCCGGCCGGCCGGGCGGCGCCGAGCGCCATGGCGCCGCTGGTCAATCGGTTCCGGGCCATGGTGCCGGGGGACGGCCGCGCCGCCGGTCTCCGCCTCACCGCGGCACGTCTCGATGCCAAGAGCAATCTGGTCGTCGACGCGCTGAGCGACGGCGAGCCCTTCATGACGCCCGATCTCATCGTCGAGGGACCCGACAGCCTCAGCTTCGGCAAGCCGACGGTAGCGTTGGCGGAAGGGGGGCGGCGTGCGACCTTGACCTTGCCGGTGCAGCGCTCGACCGATTCCACGAAGCCGGCGTCCGGCGCACTTACGCTCACCCTGACCGATCTCGAGCGCGGCCTCGAGACCAAGGTTGATCTTCCGAGCCTCGCGCCGGGACCGCTGATGGGGACGACGAATGCGGCATCGGAACCCGCGCAGATGCCGGTACCGGCCCCGATGTCGCTGCTGCTGATCCTGGGCGTCGCGATCCTGGGCGGCCTCATCCTCAACGTGATGCCCTGCGTGTTGCCCGTGCTCGTGCTGAAGCTTACTTCGGTGCTGGCCCATGGCGGCGGGAAAGGCGAGCACGTGCGCCTGAGCTTCCTCGCCACCGCGGCCGGCATCGTCTCCGCCTTCCTGGCTCTCGCCGGCGCGCTCGCGGGGCTGAAGCTCGCCGGACACGAGATCGGCTGGGGCATCCAGTTCCAGCAGCCGCTCTTCCTCGCCGTGCTGGCGGCGATCTGCCTTGTCTTCGCGGCCAACCTCTGGGGCTTGTTCGAGGTGCCGCTGCCGGCCCTGGCCGGCGATCTTGCGCTGGCCGCCGACCGTCGCACGCAACGGCACAAGATGCTCGGCGCCTATTTGACCGGCGTGTTCGCGACCGTACTGGCGACGCCTTGCTCGGCGCCCTTCGTCGGCACCGCGATCGGTTTTGCGCTCGCCCGCGGCAGCACCGAGATCTTCGCGATCTTCCTCGCCATGGCGCTCGGCCTGGCGCTCCCCTATCTCACGGTCGCCGCGGTGCCGCATCTCGCCGTGATGCTGCCGCGGCCGGGGCGCTGGATGGTCTGG
>DATKMF010000031.1:0-14083 GCA_035542015.1 Candidatus Cybelea sp. | reverse complement strand
CGCGAAACGGCCATCGCGAGCCCGGAAGGACATATAGTATGCCCGACTAAGGCGGTCAAGAATTAGCACTGACGCAGCCTAGGAAGATGCGGGAAATCCCCACACCTAGCTAGGGTATAACGGGCGCCGACAGCCGCAGCGCTTCCCCAACAACCTATTGCCAGACAAAGAAAAACCCAGCTCCCCATGCCGGAAATCATCCTGAACGGGCCGGAAGGCCGCCTGGAAGGCCGCTACCAGCAGAACAGCACGCCCAATGCGCCGATCGCGCTGATGCTCCACCCGCATCCGCAGCACGGCGGCACCATGAACAACAAGGTGGTCTATTCGCTCTACCAGTCCTTCCAGCGCCTGGGCTTCTCGGTGCTGCGCTTCAACTTCCGCGGAGTCGGGCGCTCCCAGGGCAAGTTCGACCGCGGCGAGGGCGAGCTGAGCGACGCCGCGGCGGCGCTGGACTGGCTGCAGTCCTGGAACCAGAACGCGACCCAATGCTGGATCGCCGGATTCTCCTTCGGCGCCTGGATCGGCATGCAGCTCCTGATGCGCCGACCGGAGATCAGCGGCTTCATCTCGGTGGCGCCGCCGGCCAATGTCTACGATTTCAGCTTCCTCGCCCCCTGCCCTTCGTCGGGCCTGATGGTCCAAGGCGACCAGGACACGGTGGTGCCCCAGGAGGCGGTGGCGAAGCTGGTGCAGAAGCTCAGCCATCAGCGCGGCATCAAGATCGACTACCGGGTGATCCCGGGTGCGACGCATTTCTTCAACGAGCATCTCGACCAGCTCGCAGGGACGGTGGACCAGTACCTGGTCAACGCCATTCCGGAAGCCGCCGCGAAGGCCCGCGCGACGCGCTAACGCGCCGCTCGGTGCAATCTGCCGCCGGCCATTGGCTGCCGGACGCCTGTTGTACCCGGAAAACTGATCGGCAGCCCGCGGAGCGAGCGCACCGCCATGTAAGCGAAAGCCTGCGCTTCGATGAGGTCGCCGTCCCAGCCGATCGCCTCGACGGGATCGACCGTCGCGCCGAGCCTCTCCTGCAGCGCGTTCATCAGCGCGGGGTTGTGCCGACCGCCGCCGCAGACCAACCAGCGCTTCGGCGTCGATGGCAGGAGTGCCATGCTGGCAGCCACGGTCGCCGCGGTGATCGCGGTCAGGGTCGCGGCGCCATCGGCGGCACTCATCTCGCCGATGGAAAAGCTCTTGAATGCATCGCGGTCCAACGACTTCGGCGCCAGGCGCGCGAAGAAGGGATTTTCGAGGAAGCGCGCAACAGCGTTCTCATCAACCGTCCCGCTGCGTGCCAGCGCGCCATCGCGATCGACGGGTTCGCCCGTATGCCGCTGCGCCCAGTCATCGATGAGCGCATTGCCCGGCCCGGTATCGAACGCGATGAGCGCATCGCCTTCCCCGATCCACGTGACATTGGCGACGCCGCCGATGTTGAGCACCGCGACTGGCTTCTCCATGTCCGCCGTCATGGCGCGATGAAAGACCGGCGCGAGCGGCGCGCCCTCGCCGCCCGCCGCCATGTCGGTCGAGCGGAAATCGTTGACCACCGGGATGCCGGTCAGCCGCGCCAGCAGGGCGCCGTCGCCGATCTGGCGGGTCCGGTGCCGTTCGGGCTCATGCAGGATGGTCTGGCCATGGAAGCCGATGACGCCGACCTCCGCCGCGGTCATCCCGGCTTCGTCGAGCAGCCGGAGCACCGCCGACGCATGGCGCTTGGTGAGATCGTGCTCGAGCCCGTTCGGAGGGTCCCATTGCCCGTAGGCGCCCTTCAGCCGGGCCTGGAAGCCCGGATCGTAGGGCTCGCTGGTTCCGGGACCGATCTCGGCCACGGTCTCGCCGTCGGTCTTCAACAGGGCGGCATCGATCCCGTCGCCGCTTGTGCCGCTCATCAGGCCGATCGCCCAGATCGATTCCGCCACGCTGCCCCCTTTAATGCCGCTCCGGCCCCGTGTTAAACCACGGCCGGTTTCCAGGTCCAGGTCGTACCATGTCACCTTCTACCAATAACGTGCCCAAGTCGGAATTTCTCAAAGTCATCGTCGAGCGCGGCTATCTCCATCAATGCACCGCCCTCGAGGAGCTCGACGCGCGCGCCGCCAAGGGCACGATCACCGGCTATATCGGCTTCGATGCGACCGCCGACAGCCTGCATGTCGGGCACATGGTGCAGATCATGCTGCTGCGCCGGCTGCAGCAGACCGGGCATCGGCCGATCGCTCTGATGGGCGGCGGCACGACCAAGGTCGGCGATCCCACCGGCAAGGACGAGAGCCGCAAGCTGCTGACCGTCGAAGACATCAACGCGAATATCGAATCGATCAAGCGATCGTTCAGCAGCTATCTCACCTTCGGTTCGGGTAAGGCCGACGCCGTCATGGTGAACAACGCCGACTGGCTGGACCGGCTCAACTACATCGAGTTCCTGCGCGACTACGGCCGGCACTTCTCGGTCAACCGCATGCTCGCCTTCGATTCCGTGAAGATCAGGCTCGAGCGCGAGCACCCGCTGTCGTTCCTCGAGTTCAACTACATGATCCTCCAGGCCTACGACTTCCTGGAGCTCGCCCGCCGCCAAGGCTGCTCGCTGCAGATGGGCGGATCCGATCAGTGGGGCAACATCGTCAACGGCGTCGAGCTTGGCCGCCGCGTCGATGACCGCGAACTGTTCGGCCTCACGGCGCCGCTTATCACCACCGCTTCCGGCGCCAAGATGGGCAAGACCGAGGCGGGTGCTGTCTGGCTCAACCCCGCGCGGCTCTCGCATTTCGATTTCTGGCAATACTGGCGCAATGTCGAGGATGCGGATGTCGGCCGCTTCCTGCGCCTCTTCACCGATCTGCCGCTGCCGGAGATCGCGCACCTCGAGAAGCTGCAGGGCGCCGAGATCAACGCCGCGAAGATCGTACTCGCCGACGAGGCGACGCGGCTCTGTCGTGGCGAAACAGCCGCGAGAGCAGCCCACGAGACGGCGCAGAAGACTTTCGTCGAGGGCGGGCTTGGCGGCGACCTGCCGAGCATCGAGGTGCCGAGGAGCGAGCTGGTGAGCGGAATTGCCGCGTTCGAGCTGTTCCGCCGCGCCGGACTCGCAGCTTCCAACGGCGAGGCACGGCGGCTGATCAAGGGCGCCGGCGCCAAGCTCAACGACGAGACAGTCGGCGACGAGAACCACAAGATCTCGCTCGGCGACCTGAATGCCGAGGGTGTGATCAAGCTCTCTCACGGCAAGAAACGGCATGTGGTAGTGAGGCCCATCTGACCCGAGGAGCGCAGCGTCATGGCGGAGCGGCAGGATGAAGTGCGTCGGCACTACGGCAGTGCCGCGCTGGTGGACAAGCTGCTCGCCGAGCTGAAGACCCGCGGCCTCGCTCCCGATAAGCTGACCGCCGAGACGCTGTTCCCTTACGATCAGCTGCACGGCCGCGAGCTCGCGGCCACGCGGGAGCATATCGGGCGGCTCGCCCTCGCTTCCGGCAAGAAGGTGCTCGACGTCGGCAGCGGTATCGGCGGCCCTTCACGCTTCGTCGCCGCGACCACGGGCGCCACGGTCGATGGCGTCGGACGCAGCGATGCGGCCTTGCCGACAGGGTGCACTTCCACCAGGGCGATGCGCTCGCTCTGCCGTTCGGCGGCGACCATTTCGACGCGGCGGTCTGCCTCTACGTGGCGATGAACATCGAGAACAAGGCGAAGCTCGCCGGCGAGATCGGCCGCGTCTTGAAGCCGGGCGGCAAGCTGGTGTGGAGCGAGGTCGTGCTCGGCCCCGCGGGCTCGCCGAAATTCCCGCTGCCCTGGGCGACCACGCCGGAGTTCAGCTTCCTGGTGCCGGCGGAAAAGCTGCGCGCGGCGATCGAAGGGGCCGGGCTCAAGATCACCGAGTGGACGGATGAGGCCGGCATCATCGGCCAATGGATGCGAGACCGCCAGGCCGAGGCGCAGGCGGGCAAGACTCCGCCTTCCGCCCTCGGCCTCGTGCTCGGCGCCGATTTCACCGAGCGGCGCAAGAACTACGCCCAAAGCCTGATGGAAGGCCGCATCGGCAGCATCGTCGTGGTCGCCGAGAAGCGGCGCTGACGGCGGACATCCGCGGCGCCAGCCCATTCTTGCGTCGCGAAATGTTAGTATGATATCATCTGGCGCAGAAAGTATAATTAACTAACAATCTGCTTCGCGTGTGAGCGGGCGGAACACAGGGTCGGCGATGCGGGCGAAGGCCGTTCATTCGGTCACGGGTCAGCGCGAGCTCCTGCAGGCAAAGGTGCTGGAGCCGCTGCGCGCCAGCTACGACACGCTCACCAAGACCGAGAAGAAGATCGCCTCCTATTTCCTTTCGCGCCCGGACTGCCTGGTGCTGGAGACCGCGGCCACCATCGCCGGCAACGTCGGCGTGAGCCCGATGACGGTCGGGCGTTTCCTGCGCAAGCTCGGCTTCGACGGGTTGAGCGACGTGCGGCACAGTCTGAAGGCCGATCTCTACGGGCCGGAGGTCGGCAGCGTCTGGTCGATCGACCGGCGCTACCAGGCCTTCACCGAGCGCGAGGCGGCCAAGTTCAGCCGCGCCGACAGTCTCGATGCCGAGCTCGCCGCCATCCGCAAAGCCTACGACTTCGTCGAGACGCCGCTGTGGGCGCGCGCGGTCGACTCCTTCGCCCATGCCGACCGGGTCTTCGTCGGAGGGCTCCACATGGCGCGCGGTCTCGCCCTCGAGTTCGTGAGCCGGCTGGAATACATCCGGCCCGGCGTCCATCTCGCCGACGGGCAGAACGGCCACTACGCCGACGTGATGTTCGATCCGGCGCCGCGCATCGCCTTCCTGCTGATCGACTTCTACCGCTACGACAAGGGCACCCAGCGCGCCGCCGAGTTCGCCAGGAAGCGCGGCCACGAGGTGCATGTGCTGGCCGACAGCTACTGCCTCTGGGCCCACAAGATCACCGACAGCGTCTTCAACCTGCCGACCAGCACCGGCCTCTACTGGCATTCCAACGCCGCGATGAGCGTGCTCCTGAACCTGCTGGTCAACGACGTGATCCGCGAGCTCGGCAAGGCGGTGCCGAAGCGGATCGAGAAGGTGATGCAGGCGCAGAGCGCCTTCGACCAGTTCGCGGAGGACCTGTGAGCGAGGCGCGTCCCATGGCCGCGGGCTCGAGCGTCTCGCTGCGGCGGTGGAGCGGATCGCTGCTCGGCGGCCTCATGCTGTGTTTGCCGCTGCTGGTGCTCGCCATCGTCTTCCAGCATTTCGCCGGCGCAAGCCTGCAGCGGACTTACGCGCTGTTCCTGATCAACCTGATCGCGGTGCTCGGGCTCGGCGTCTTCTCCGGCAATTCCGGGCTCTTGAGCTTCGGCCATGTCGCCTTCATCGGCCTCGGCGCCTATCTCTCCGGCATTCTCACCCTACCGCTTGCGACCAAGGCCTCGGCACTGCCGCATCTCCCCGCCTTCCTCGCCGGCATCCAGTGGGATCTGCCGGCGGCGCTGATCGTCACCATCATCTGCGTCGCCGCCTTCGGTGCCGCGGTCGGGCTGCCGATCGTGCGGATGGGCGGCGCCGCGGCGGTGATCGCCACGCTCGGCCTGCTGCTGATCGTGCACGGCATCATCATCGGCGCCAGCGACTTCACCCGCGGCAGCAACGCCTTCCTCGGCGTGCCAAGGCTCACCAACATCTGGAACTGCGTCGCGGTCGCCGTGCCGGTGCTGCTCTTGGCGCGGGCGTTCCGCGATTCCAAGACGGGCGGCCAGCTCCGCGCCAGCCGCGAGGACGAGACCGCGGCGCGCGCGATCGGCGTCGATGTGGTGCGCCGCCGGTTGATCGCCTGGACACTGAGCGCCGGCATCGCCGCCGCCTCCGGCGTGCTGCTGGCGCATTTCCTCGGCGCCTTCTCGCCGTCGAAGTTCTATTTCGACGACACCTTGACCCTGCTCACCATGCTGATCGTCGGCGGCATGACCACGGTCTCCGGTGCCTTCCTCGGCACCGTGGTCGTCACCCTGACGATCGAGATCCTGCGCCGGGTCGAGAGCGGCATGGATATCTTCGGCTATCAGACGCCGGAGATCTTCGGCCTGACCGAGGCCGGGCTCTGCCTGCTGATCCTGTTCGTCATGTACAAGCGCCCGGCGGGCCTGTTCGGCCGGCTGGAGCTGGGCGAGCGCTGGTTCGGCCGCCGACCCGCTGTCGGCGAAGCGGCAGCGCCAAGCACGACCATCTCCGGAACCGGCACGCTCCGCGCCGAGGCGATCACCAAGGACTTCGCCGGGCTGCGCGCCCTGGAGAACGTGAGCCTGGCGCTGAAGCCCGGGGAGATCGTCGGCCTGATCGGCCCGAACGGGTCGGGCAAGACCACGCTGCTCAACATCATCTCCGGCCTGTTCGCCCCGACCGAAGGGCGTGTCGCGATCGACGAGGCCGACGCCACTCTCTGGCCGGCCCATGTCGTCGCGCAGGCGGGAGTCGGCCGCACCTTCCAGAACATCCGGCTGTTCGGCCAGCTGAGCGTGTTGGAGAACGTCGAGATCAGCGCGCGGGTGAATGCGCCCGTCGAAGCCAGATATGACGCGCAAGGCTTTGCCATGGGACTGCTCGCGGAGTTCGGTCTCGCCGACTTCGCCGACCGGCCCGCGGCGGCGCTCGACTACGGCGCGCAGCGGCGTCTCGAGATCGCCCGCGCGCTCGCGCTGCGACCGCGCTATCTGCTGCTCGACGAGCCGGCCGCCGGCATGAACCCGACCGAATCGAACGCGCTGCTGCAGGAGCTGGCCCGCCTGCGCCAGCGCACCGGCATCGGCCTGCTGGTCATCGACCACGACATGTCGCTGATCATGCGGCTCTGCGACCGGATCGTGGTGCTGAACCGCGGCCAGGTGATCGCCGAGGGCGATCCCAAGGACATCCAGAAGAACCCCGCCGTGATCGAGGCCTATATCGGCCGCAAGCGCGCGCGGAAATCGGAAGAGAGCCAGACACCCAACGACCAGAAACAGGGAGCAGGATCATGAACAGGTTCGCGATTGCCGTATCCCTCGCCGCCGGCCTCACCTTGGGGCTCGGCGCATCCATCGCCTCCGCCCAGGACAAGCTGGTGATCGGCGCCGCCATCTCCAAGACCGGCTGGGACGCGCCCTATGACTCGCCGGTGATGGACGGCTTCGCCGTCGCCGCCGACGAGATCAATGCCAAGGGCGGCATCGCCGGCAAGTACAAGATCGAGGTCATCACCCGCGACAACCGCTCGGACAACGCGCAGAACGCCATTGTCACCCAGGACCTCGTGGACCAGGGCGTCAACCTGATCCTCGCCGCCTGCGATTCCTCGATGGTGCATGCGACGGCGCAGATCATCGTCGGTGCCAAGATCCCGGCGATCTCGACCTGCTCCTCCTCGCCCACCCTGCCGCTCGACGGCAACGGCTTCATCTTCGCCAACGCGGTCACCGACAACGTGCAGGGCGCCGCGCAGGCGGAATACGCCTACGGCCAGGGCTATCGCAACGCCTACTTGCTGCGCTCGCCCGACATCGAATACACGCAGATGCCGCTCTATTTCAAAGCGGCCTTCGAGAAGCTGGGCGGCAAGGTCGTCGGCGAGAGCATCTATGCACTCAATCAGCCGGACTTCTCCGCCGAGGTCACCAAGATCAAGCAGATGAGCCCACTCCCCGACGTGATCGTCACCTCGGCCTTCGAGCCCGACTTCCCCGCCTTCATCCGCCAGCTGCGCGGCGCCGGCGTGAAGGTGCCGGTGGTCTGCGGCGATGGCATCGACTCGCCGACCACCTTCCAGCTCGGCGACGTGGTCGAGGGCGTCGTCTTCACCTCCTCCGGCTTTGCGGCACCCGGCAGCCCGATGGCGGCCTATCAAGAGAAGTACAAGGCGAAATACGGCAAGGCGCCGGAATCGATCATGGACGCGCTCGGCTACGACCTCGCCAAGATCATCGAGGCCGCCGTCACCAAGGCCGACAGCGTCGATCCGCAGAAGATCCGCGACGCGCTCGCCAATCTCGAGAACGTGCAGGGGGCGACCGCCGTCATTTCCTACAAGGGCGGCAACGGCACGCCGACCCGGCCGGTCAACGTGATCCGCATCGTCAACAACACGCGGACCCTGGTGACCCAGAAGGCGCCGGACCCGGCGATCATCCCGGCCCCGCGGCTCGACTTCAACGCCGCGCAGTAGCAGGCCGCACCGGTGCTCAGCATCGCCGATCTGGACGTCCGCTACGGCGCCATCCAGGCCGTGCGCGGCGTCAGCCTCGAAGTCGCCGAGGGCGAGATCGTGGCGCTGCTGGGCGCCAACGGCGCCGGCAAGACCACGACCCTGAAAGCCGTCGTCGGCCTTGCCGCCGCCGTGCGCGGCGAGATCCGCCTCGCCGGTGCTTCGATCAAGGGCCGCGACACCGAGGACATCGTCCAGCGCGGGCTCACCATGGTGCCGGAGGGACGGCGGGTCTTCCCGTCGCTCACCGTCGCCGAGAACCTGCGCCTCGGCGCCGCCACGCGGCGCGATCCCGCCGAGATCGCGAAGAGCCGCGACGAGGTGCTGACCCTGTTCCCGATCCTCGCCGAGCGCGGCCACCAGGCGGCCGGCACGCTCTCCGGCGGCCAGCAGCAGCAGCTGGCGATCGCCCGGGCGCTGATGTCGGCGCCCAAGCTGTTGCTGCTGGACGAGCCCTCGCTGGGCCTGGCACCGCAGATCGTCGACGACATCTTCGACCTCATCCTGCGCTTGAAGTCCCGCGGCCTCACCATCCTCCTGGTGGAGCAGGACGCGGTGGCGGCGCTCGATATCGCCGACCGCGCCTATGTGATGGCGAACGGGCGTATCATGATGAGCGGCAGCGCTGCGGAGCTGCGCGCCTCCGACGAGGTGGCGCATGCCTATCTCGGCGCGGCGATGGAGCCTGCGGTCTGATGGGGTATTTCCTGGAGCAGACCGGCAATGCCCTCAGTCTCGGCGGCATCTATGCGCTGCTGGCGATCGGCCTCGCCGTCGTCTACTCGATCCTCGGCCTCATCAACTTCGCCCACGGCGCGCTGATGACCCTGACCGGCTACATCCTGGTCTACACCGCGCTCGGCGGCCTGCCGTTCGCGGTGGCGGCACCGATCGCGGTCCTGCTCATCATGGCGAGCGCCGTGCTGCTGGAGCGGATCGCCTTTCGTCCGGTGCGGGGATCCAGCGGCGCGACCCAACTGCTGACCAGCTTCGCGGTCGCCGTGCTGCTGCAGCTCGCGTTCCAGCTCTTCATCTCGACCCGGCCGCAGGTGGTGCCCCTGCCGGCGCTCCTGACCGCGACCCTCGACTTCGGCGGCTTCGCGGTCGGCGTCAACCGCATCATATCGGTCGTGGTGGCGATCGTCGTTCTGCTCGCTCTCAATCAGTTCCTGAAGCGCACCGTGCTCGGCCTAGCCATGCGCGCCGCCGCCGAGGATTTCGACGTGACCCGGCTCATGGGCATCCGCGCCAACCGGGTGATCGCCACCGCCTTCGCCATCTCCGGGCTGCTCGCCGCCATCGCCTCGGTGCTCTGGATCGCGCAGCGCTCCTCGGTCGATCCGATGATGGGGTTGATCCCGGTCCTGAAGGCCTTCATCGCGACCACGCTGGGCGGCCTCGGCAGCCTGCAGGGCGCGGTGCTCGGCGGCGTGCTGCTGGGCGTCATCGAGATCTATCTCGCGGCCTACTTGCCCGGTGCGGCCCTGCCCTATCAAGGCGCGATCACGCTCGGCGTCGTGATCCTGATCCTGGTGCTGCGGCCCCAGGGCTTGATCGGCGCCCGCGGCGAGAAGGTGAAATGAGGAACCGGTTTCCAGAAAACGGGGAAGCAGCCATGCCCATGACCAAAGCCAACGGCATCGACATCAACTACGAGCTCGAGGGCGACGGACCAGAGACCATCGTGCTGATCAACGGGCTCGCCGACGACCTCACCACCTGGTTCGCGCAAGTGCCGGATTTCCTTGCCGCCAGCTATCGGGTGCTGCGCTTCGACAACCGCGGCATCGGCAAGTCGGGCCGGCCGAAGGGCCCCTACACCACGGCGATGATGGCGCAGGACGCGAAGGCTCTGGTCGACCAGCTGAAGATCACCGACTTCCACCTGGTCGGCGTCTCCATGGGCGGCATGATCAGCCAGGAATACGCCCTGGCCTGGCCCGGCGACCTCCGGTCGCTCTCGCTCTGCTGCACCTACGCGGCACCCGGCCCGTTCGCCTCGCGCATGTTCAAGCTGTGGCAGGACATGGCGCCGGTCATGGGCGTGCCGACGGTGATGCGCGACGTGACGCTCTGGGCCTTCACCCAGGACTTCTTCCTGAACCAGGAGGCGACCCTGAAGGAGTTCGAGGCGGCGATGGCGGCGCTCGACCAGCCCGTCGAGGTCTATCTCTCCCAGCTGAACTCGATCCAGGTCCACGACACGCGGGCCCGGCTGAAGAACATCACGACGCCGACCATGGTTCTGGCCGGCGCCGACGATATCCTGATCCCGATGAATCTCTCCCGCGAGCTCTACGAGCTCATCCCCAGTGCCGAGTTCGCGACCGCCAAGGGTGGCCACGCCTTCCTCTGGGAGTTCCCGCAGCCGTTCAACCAGGCGGTCTTGAAGTTCATCGGGAAGCACAAGCGCTGAGCTGACCTTCCCCCGCGTCCAAGACTGGGGGCGGGAATGTTCCCATAGCGCGAGAGCGTGCGTTAACACCGGGATGACGGAGCGGAACGAGAGCGCTAACCTCGGGTTTCCTGATCGAGGAAGACCGAGTGCAGTTTTGAAGGTCATCAGCTGGAACCTCTGGCATCGCGGCGGCGCGGTTCTGGCGCATCTCGCGGCGCTGATCGAGGCGGAGCATCCCGATCTGCTGCTGATGCAGGAGGCGAAGCCGAACCTCGCCGAGCTGACCGAGGTGGTCGGCGGCCATTTCCATTTCCTCG
Organism: Candidatus Cybelea sp.; assembly: GCA_035542015.1. Classification (GTDB taxonomy): domain Bacteria; phylum Pseudomonadota; class Alphaproteobacteria; order Dongiales; family Dongiaceae; genus Dongia. The sequence goes on along the minus strand of DATKMF010000031.1, from coordinate 3,143 downwards.
CGCTGCCGAAGCGGGTCTACGGACTCGGCGCCTGGACGCCGCATGAGATTCCGAAGCCGGACTGCGTCGAGCTGCCGAGCTCGAAGTTGCCGGGGCGCGTGCCGCCGCGCCTCGCGCAGCTTCTCAGGGTGGAGGAGATCGGCTTCGCGAACGTCCATCTCTCGCACGGGCAGCTGCTGAACCGCCGCCAGGTCCGCGCCGCCGCCGAGAAGCTGGACGGCCCAGCGGCGATCATCGGCGATTACAACGCCGTCGGCCAGATCCGCTTGACCGGTTTCCATGACGCCGGCCCGCGCGGGCGCACGCATCTCTATCGCACCCGCCTCGACCGTTGCCTGGTGCGCGGCCTCCACTGCAACCACGCCACCGTGCTCGACCGCGGCCCGTCGGACCATCATCCGATCAAGGTGCTGCTCGAACCATCGGGTCAGAGATAGGGCAGCAGCAGCCGCGTCGCGCGATTCCTGAGCCGCGCCGCCAGCGTGCCGGAATAGAGCTTCTGGAGCGTGATCTCCGTCCCCTGCCGCGCGGCGATCTTCTCGGACATCAGCGCCGCGAAATCGGGATCGTAGACTTCGACATTGAGCTCGAAATTGAGCCTGAGGCTGCGCTGATCCCAGTTGGCGCTGCCGACCAGCGACCAGCCGCCATCGACCGTCATCAGCTTGGAATGCTCGAACGGCTGGGGCGCCCGCCAGATCCGGGCGCCCGCGATCAACAAAGGCGCGATATGCGCCATGACGGCCCAGTCCATCAGCCGGTGGTCGCTATTCTCCGGAATGACGATGTCGACATCGACGCCGCGCATCGCCGCCAACTCCAGCGCGGCGATGAGGCGCTCGTCCGGCAGGAAGTAGGGCGTGATGATCTTGATCGCGCGCTGGGCGCTGCCGATCGCCTGCAGGAACATGAACTCGATCTTCTCCACGTCCTGGTCCGGCCCCGAGGTGATGACCCGGGCGAGCGCCGGACCGCAGGGGACGATCTCCGGAAACCAGGCCGGCCCCTTCAGCTCCTCGTCGGTCGCAAACTCCCAGTCGGAGATGAAGGCCTCGGCGATCTGGGCCACGACCGGCCCGCTGAGCTCGAAATGGATGTCGCGGACCGCGCGCTTCGGATCGCAGCCGGCGAGATTGAGCGCGCTGATGTTCAATCCGCCGATGAAGCCGCGGTGACCGTCCACCACCAGGATCTTCTTGTGGTTCCGGAGGTTGAGGAAGGCCATGCGCCAGGGCCACCAGGAATGCATGAACCGCACGACGTGCACCCCGGCCATCTGCAGGCGAAAGGCGGCGCCCGAGAAGATATACCCGCTGCCGATGCCGTCGACCATCACGCGCACATCGACCCCTCGGGCCTTGGCCGCGATCAACGCCTCGATGAAGGGCTCGCCGGCGGTATCGGCCTCGAAGATGTAGCTGGCGAGGCCGATGCTGGTCTTGGCCTCCGCGATCGCCCGCAGCATCACGGGATAGGCCTGGTCGCCGTTGCGCAACGGCTCGATCGTGTTGCCGGCAACGGTCGGCCGATGCGTGATCATGCCGACCGCGCGCTCCAGCGCCGTGTATTTCTCGCTGCGCAGGACGCCGACCGGCGGCGGAGGGGCATGGCGCGCGGCATAGCGCCGGCTGATCCGGTAGGCGCGCCGGCGCACCCGGTTGATGCCGAACAGCCAGTAGAGCAGCGGGCCTATGACGGGCGAGAACCAGGCAAGGCCGATCCAGGCGATCGCCGCCGGCACATCGCGCTTGTAGAGCAGCACGTGCACCGTGACCGCGACGGCCAGCAGCAGATGCAGCAACCCGCCAAGGCTGATGCCGAGCGCGTTCATGACCCGAATATCCGCTGACCCATCGATGCCCCTTAACCAGCCGGTAACTCCGCACTGACAACACTCCGGCGCCGGGGAAGTTACTGTGCCGCCGCCGAGCACGACAATCGCAAAGTCCCCAATTGCAAAGTCTTGGGAAGGCCTTGCCAATGGTGACAGGGCGGCCCCGAACCGGCATTCTCTCCTTATGATTCTGTCGAGGATTCGGTGACGGGGCTTCAAGAACGCGCACATGCGGCCGCCGGCGATACGCTGGCGCTGTCGGTCCAAGGCCTCCGCAAGACCTATCAGCGCCCCGCCGTGGACGGGCTCGACCTCACGGTGCGGGGCGGCGAGTTCTATGCGCTGCTCGGCCCGAACGGCGCCGGCAAGACCACGACCCTCCGCATCGTCGCCGGGCTGCTGAAGCCGGATGCCGGCAGCGTCGGCATCTTCGGCATCGACGCCCTCGCCCATCCGACGGCGGCGAAGCAGATCACCGCCTGGGTCAGCGACGAGCCGATGATCTACGACAAGCTGACCCCGCTCGAATACCTCGCCTTCGTCGCCGGCCTCTGGGGTGTCGCCCCCGAGATCGCCGAGCGCAGCGCCAGGGCGCTCCTCGACTGGCTCGAGCTCGCACCCCACGCCGACGAGCGCTGCGAGGGATTCTCCAAGGGCATGCGCCAGAAGGTGGCGCTCGCCGGCGCCCTGGTCCACGAGCCGAAGCTCATCATCCTCGACGAGCCGCTGACCGGACTCGACGCGCGCGCCGCGCGGCTGGTGAAGGACGTGCTGCTGGAGCGGGTGGCCCTAGGCTGCACCGTCATCATGACCACGCATATCCTGGAAGTCGCCGAGCGCATGGCGGAACGGATCGGCGTCATCTCCCTCGGCCGCCTGATCGCCGAAGGCACCCTCGACGAGCTCCGCCGCCAAGCAAGATCGAAAGGCGACGGCGCGACTAAGGGCGACACCAGCCTCGAAGACGTGTTCCTGACCCTGGTCGAAGACACCAGCCGCCGCCATGATGACCAGCGTGGCTAGAACGGAGTTAGGTGCGACTGCCCTGCTTCCCTCTCCCCTCGTGGGAGAGGGTTGCGGAGGCTTAGCGAGCGGCAGCGAGCTTAGCCGCAGCTGGGTGAGGGCGCGCAGCGCGTCAGCGCTACACAAGCGGCGCCGTCATGTGGCGCTCTGGCGAGCGCCGCGCACCTCTCGGTGCGCACCCCTCGACCAACTTCGGCTAAGCTCGGCTACGCCTCGCCAAGCCTCCGTATCCTTCTCCCACAAGGGGACCGTTGCGAAACGGGGCCGTTGTGATTTTTGGAGATGG
>DATKMF010000030.1:0-48600 GCA_035542015.1 Candidatus Cybelea sp. | reverse complement strand
TCGGCGAGCTCGCCGCGCTCGACATGGTGGGCGACGTGCGCGGCAGCCATTTCATGGTCTGCGTCGAATGCAGCGCCGACAAGGCGAAGAAGACCGTGCCGCCGGCCGAATGGGAGGTCGCGCGTCGCATCTTCGAGAAATGCATGCCCAAGGGGCTGATGGTCCGCCCGATGGGGCATCTCATCGTGCTTTCGCCGCCACTGGTCATCACCCGCGCCCAGATCGACGAGACCGTCGCGGTGCTGCGCCAGGGCATCGTCGAGGTCGCCGACGATCTCGTGCGCGAAGGCCTCATCAAACACTGATCCACCACGGAGAGAAACATGAGCAGCATTGCGAGTCTGATCGCCGCCGGCCCCGCCTACGTGCCGTTGCGCTTCGCCGGCCGGCCAATCGCCTCCAAGGCCGTCGTGCTGGTTCTCGGCGTCGCCTTCCTCACCGCGTCCTCCTGGATCCAGGTGCCGATGTATCCCGTGCCGATGACGATGCAGACCTTTGCCGTGCTGATGGTGGGCGCGCTCTGCGGCTCGCGGCTCGGCTTGGCGACGGTGATTGCCTGGCTTGGCTTGGCCCTCTTCGCGCCCGTCCTATCGGAAGGCAAGTTCGGTCCTGCGGTATTCATCGGAGCGACCGGCGGCTACCTGGCCGCCTTCCCGCTGATGGCACTGTTCGTCGGCTGGATGGCCGAGCGCGGCTGGACATCGCGCACGATCCCCGCCTTCCTCACCCTGCTGGCAGCGGAAGTCCTCTGCTTCGCCATGGGCGTCGCCTGGCTGAGCACTTTCGTCGGGCCCGACAAGGCGATCGCCTTCGGCCTCGTGCCCTTCGCCCTCGGCGACCTGGTGAAGACCATGCTGGCGACGGCGATCCTGACCGCCTCGCGCCGCGCGGTCCGATCGACACGCTGAGACCGCCTTCTCACCGACGCGGCACTCTTACGACACCCTTCGCCTCGCGAGGGCGTCGGGGCGTCGTAAGCTATTGATGATAATGGATTAATCGGCTCCAAGAGGGTCAAAACCGTTTTCCATTACGTCGGGGTCCTGTCAAGGTTGGTGCCGGACGCACCAAAGCAGAGCCAAACGCGGCTCACGCGGAAACCGATCTTCCGTGTTGGATCGCGCAGGATCCGCTGGAGCTGCACCGAAACAAATATTGTAGTTCACTTTTTGTTCTAGAGCAAGCCCAACTCTCCGCTACTTCAGCCACACCGCGGCGCTGGCGCTGCGACCGAGCCCGTCGATCACGGTGACGCGGGCGGCGCCGCGTCCGTCCGGCTGCCATTCCGCCTGGCGCCGGAACGGCTCGGACTCGATCGGCTGGCCGTTCACGAGCCAGCGCAGCGGCAGCGCGCCGCCGCGAACTTGGAGCACGAGGCTGGCATCGGCGAGATCGAGCGTGGCGCCATCGACCGGGCTCTGGATCTTCGGCGCATCCACCGCCATCGGCGCGACGCCGCTCTCGAGACCCGGCTGCGGGTCGAAGCGGCGCAGGTTGAGCGGGAGATCGTTCGTGCTCCCGAGGATGGCGCCCTCGGGCGGCGTCTCGGCGGCGGCGCTCTCGGCACGCGGCAGCTGGTCGAAGATCTGGAACAGGATCGGCGCCGCCGCTTCTCGTCCCATGCGACCCGAGGAGAACGCGCCGTCGGGCCGCCCGACCCAGACACCGACGGTGAAGCGCGCGTTGTAGCCGATCGCCCAGGCGTCGCGGTAGCCGTAGGACGTGCCGGTCTTGTAGGCGATGTCGCTGGCATGGCGCCGGTTGGTGGCGGCGAGCCAGCTGTCGGGCGGCGGCGTCTCATCCAGGATCCGGGTCACGTACCAGGCCGCCAGCGGCGACATGAGCGCGTGGCCTTCGCCCGGCTTCTGGTCGGCGCGATAGAGCAGCGGCCGCGCCACACCGCCGTCGGCGAGCGCTGCATAGAGCGTCACCAGCTCTTCGAGACTGACTCCCGCCCCGCCGAGCGCAATCGGCAGGCCGGGACGCGCTTGCTTGTCGGGCAGCGTGAGCGGTGCGCCCGCATCGGCCAGCCGTTGCGCAAATCGCGCGGGGCCGATCCGGTCGAGCAGTGCGACGGCCGGCAGGTTGAGCGAGAGCTGCAAGGCTTCCTTCGCCGTCACCTCGCCGCGGAAGAGGTGATCGAAGTTCTGCGGCGCATAGTCGCCGAACCGCATCGGCACGTCTTTGACCACCGTCTCCGGATGCAGGATCAAGTCTTCGAACCCCATGCCGTAAATGAAGGGCTTCAAGGTCGAGCCCGGCGAACGGATCGCCGCCACCATATCGTTCTGGCCGAAACGCTTGTCATCGAAGAAATCGGCCGAGCCCAGATAGGCGATAACGCGCGCCTCGCTGTTGTCGACCACCAGCGCCGCGATGCCGGCGCCGGGTTCCAACGCCGCTTGCCGGCGCGACGCGAGGGCTTCGATGCGCGCCTGCAGGTCGGCATCGATGCTGGTCGGCACGGTGAGATTGCCCGGTGAATCGAGCCGCAGCTTGAGCGCCAGATGTGCCGCCGCGTTCAGCGCCGGCAGCCGCTTCTGCGGTATCGGCTCCGCGAGGGCCGCCCGATAGGTCGGCGGATCGATCACGCCCTCACCGAGCAGCCGCACCAGCACCTTGTCCCGCGCCGACTTTGCCGCATCGGGGAACCGGTCCGGCCGCAGCGTCTCCGGCGATTGCGGCAGCACGACCAGGAGCGCCGCCTCGGCCTCGGTCAGATGCCGCGGCTCCTTGCCGAAATAGGCGAGGCTCGCCGCGCGGATTCCTTCGAGATTGCCGCCATAGGGTGCCAGCGAGAGATAGATGCCCAGGATGCGTTCCTTCCCGAGCCGCGCCTCGAGCTGCACCGCCCGCGCCATCTCCGTCAGCTTGGAGCCGAGCACGCGCGGCCGCGGCTCGAGCAGGCGCGCGGTCTGCATGGTCAGGGTCGAGGCGCCGGAGACGACGTGCCCGGCGGCGATCGCCTGGCCGAGCGCGCGCATCACGGCCAGCGGATCGACGCCGGGATGGAGGTGGAAGCGCCGGTCCTCGTAGGCGATCAGATAGCGCAGGAACTTGGGATCGACGTCCGCGGTCTCGGCGGGAAAGCGCCACGCCCCGCCGGCGGCTGCGAAGGCGCGCAGGATCGAGCCGTCCGCGGCCAGCACCATCACCGAATGCGATTGCAGCCGCGCAAGATCGGGCGGATAGAGTCGGTCGAGCGCCGCACCGGCGCCGAGCAGCACCGCGAAGAGCACGAATACTGTCGCGAGCCGGTGACTGCGCCTGCTTCGACGGCGAGCTCCGACGTTCGGTCTGTCGGTCATTGACCAAATGCCGCGATCGTCACCGGGCGGATCGGCCCGCGGGCGCGAAGCTCGGGCTTGTACATGTCCTCCAGCTCGACCGCGGGTCCGCGGTAGTCGCCCGGGGTCACCGCGCGCAGGATGTAGGCGAAGGTGAAGCCGCCGCCGTTGCTGTTGTCCTCCGCCGTGTCGAAAGCCGCGATGTACCGATCGTCGCGGTATTCGACGTAGCTGGCCTCGGTCAGCTCCGGCAGCCAGGCGAGATCGCCGGTACGCCGCGTGTTGGTCAGCCGCTCGTTCTCGATTTCGAGGCCGGCCGGGAGCAGATCGATCACTATGCCGCGATGCGACGTCTCGTCGGTGAAGCGCCCGGTGATCACGGCGACCACGATGTCGTTCTGCTTGATCTTCGTCGGGTCGAGTTGCTTGCCGTCGAGCGTGAAGTACTGGCGGTCCACCACGGCGCCGTTGGCAGCCGGCGGCTGCGCCTCCGAGGGAACGCCGCTCGCCGTGGCACGCAGATAGACCGGCTGGTCCCCCTGGTTGGTGATGCTGAAGTCCTGCTGCAGGTCGTTGTAACCCGCCATCATCAGATAGGGCTTGGCCGCATCCGGCGCGGTCCCGTTGCTCAAGCCCAGCTTCGTCTTGCCCTGATCATGGGAGGTGGCATGGGCCGCGCGCAGGATCCAGGCCTCCTCCTGGGTGCTGAGATAGCCGCGCGAGGCCTGCTCGCCGGCGAGGCGGTCGAGCAGCCCGGCAATCTCCGAGCCCGGCATCTTCGCTTCGACACTGAGCGCGATCAGCGCCGCCATGTCGCGGAGGCCGGAACCGTACCAGTCGGAGCCGTAGTCCCAATATCCGCTGGCGGCGCGTTCGGCATCGGCGCGCGATTTTGCAAACGCCTTGCCGGCGCGGTCCAGGTCGCCGCTCATGGCGAGGGCTGCGCCGATCTGCGCCTCGGCAATGGGAGTCGGCAGGCGGTTCAAGTAGGTATCATCGAAATAGCGAAGGTCGCTCAGATTGGTCGATTTCGCCTTGGCCAGCACGTAGAGCGCATAGGCCCGTGCATTGAGGGTTTCGGCATCGTCGTCGTTGTAGCTGCCGACGATCAGCTGCAGCCCCTTGATGCCGTTGCGATAGCCGATGTCCGAGACGCGATAGCCCTGGGCCTGCGCCTCGGTCAGGAAGTCCATGGCATAGGCCGAGAGCCATTTGTCGGCGGGATCCGAGCCGCTCCAGAGGCCGAACTGCCCGTCGCTGCGTTCGTGCTCGAAGGCGCGATCGACCGCCGCCTGGATGCGTTCCTTGTCCCCCGCGACGTACTCGTCCGTCACGCCCCAGATATCCGCCATCTCCTTCGCGTAGAGCAGCGGGAAGGCGATGCTGGTGGTCTGCTCCAGGCAGCCATAGGGATAATGCGACAGATCGGCGAGAACCTGCGGCACGTCGAGATTGGGTCGCGCGCTGACGCTGGCCGAGAGCGTCGCCGTCTCGGCCAGGAACGGCGTCAGCGCCGCTTTCGAGAGCGTGAAGCTCTCGCCCGGCTGCAACAGCCTGGTCAGGCTCTGGGCGATCGGAGTCTGTGCCGGCCGCACCGGCACCTTCACCTCGCGGCTCAGCGAGAAGCCGTTGGGCCCGGTGATCGACATCGTCACGGTGCCGGAGCCGATGCGCCGGGCGAGCAACGGCACGGCCTTGTTGACCGTGTCGCCCGCCTTGAGCGTCGCATCGAAGGCGGCGCCGTCGCCGAGCTGCAGCGCATCGTCGGATGCGAGCGCGATGTGATAGCTGCCATCCGGCGCATCGAGATTCTGCACCGAGAGCGAAAAGGCGCTCTGGTCGCCAGGCGCCAGGAAGCGGGGCGTCGAGGTGAGTGCCACGACCGGATCGCGCACCACGAGCCCCGCCTCCGCCGAGCCGACATTGGCGCTGTCAAAGGCGACCGCCATCAGCCGCAGGCGGCCGTTGTAGTCCGGGATCGCCAGCTTGATCGTGGCCTTGCCGGTGTCGTCCAGCTTCACCAGGCCGGAGAACAACGCCACCAGCTTCAGCTCCGGCGGCGCGCCGCGGTTGGCGAGACCGGACTCGTCGCCGCCCTCGCGGATCTCGCCGCGCTTGCCTTCCCTGCCGTCGATCAGCTGGCCGTAGAGATCGCGGATGTCCAGGCCGAGCCGGCGTTTGCCGAAGAAGTAGCCGAGCGGGTCCGGACTCTTGAAATCGGTCAGCTGCATGATGCCTTCGTCGACCGCGGCCAGCGTGAGATAGGCGGCGCCGCCGGAGAGATTGGAAACCGTGACCGGAATATCGACGCTCTGCCGCGGCAGCACCTTGTCCGGCACCGTCATGGTCACCTGAAGCTGGCGCGGCTTGGGATCGATGCCCAGCCAGGCGGTACCGATGGCCCGGCCGGGTCCATGCGCATCGGCGCCGCCGCCCTCGGATTCACCGGGGCGGAAGGCATTCACCAGAACATAGGCGCCGGCTCCCCAGGCGGGATTGACCTTCACCTTGATGCTGGTCCCGTCTGCCGGCACGTCGACCAGCCGGGACTCCAGCACACGGTCGGTGGCGATCGTCACCAGGGCTTGGCCAGCGAAGGGCGCGCCAAGCCTGATCTCGGCCTGGTCTCCCGCTTCGTAGAGATCCTTATCCGCCGTCACCTGCATGCGGTCGGGCGTCGTCGTGGTGCCGGGCTTGGCCCACCACCCCGCGTAGAACCGGACCGAGCTCGCAGTGCCGGTCGCCGCATCGAACACTTCGAGCCGGTAGTGGCCCCATTGCACGTTGACGCTGAGCTTCGCGGGCCCGCTCGCCTTGGCATCGACCGCACCGTTGCTGAGCCCCTTGTCGCGGACCACCACGTCATAGTCCCAGGCATTCTTCGCGTAGTACCACTGGTAGTCCCAGTCCTCCTCGACGAAGCGATAGGAGAGACCGGGATGGTCGACCGGCTTGCCGTCCTGATCGACCGCCATCACCTCGAAATCGACGCTGGAATCCGAGGGCGCCTGATCGCCGTCGATCAGCGGCTTGATGCCGATGCTGAACGGATGGTTGCGGATCGGCAGCTTGACCGACTTGATCACCGGCCGTCCGCCGAACTCGTAGACCTCCACCCGCAAGGTCGCGGCCAACGGCTGCGCCGTGTCCGGCAGCTCGCCGAGCGAGAGCGGCAAGGTGACCGCGCCCTGGTCGTCGGTGCTGGTGTCGTCGAGCGGCACGCGCACCGGATCGACCTTCTCGTCGGCGAGACCGAAATGGTAGCCGGCGAGTTGTGGATAGGGATCGTCGTCGACCGCGACGGTGAGATCCGCTTTGACCGGCAGCTTCGCCGCCGGCGCGCCATAGAGGAACTTCGCGGTCACCGCCGCATTGGCCTGGCCATTCGGCGTGAGCGCCTCGACCGACGGCTTCACCTCGGTCTCGATCCGCGCCGGAACCACGTCCTCGACCAGATAGCTCGCGGTCGCGATCGGCTGACCCTGCGGGTCGATATAGGCTTCCAGCGTCCAGCTTCCGGTTCGCGCCGTCGCCGCGATCGGAATGTCGAGCTGATAGCCGCCGCCCTCGCCTTTCACATCGGTATAGCGCGTGCTCTCGACTCCATCCGGGCGCAGGAGGCGAAACATCACCGGCATGTCGGGGATCGCCTTGGCGCCCTGGTCGCGCAGCAGTGCCACGACATGGGCCGTCTCGCCTGGGCGATAGACGCCGCGGTCGGTGTAGAAGAAGAGATCGGTGTCGCCCGGCATGGCACGGCCGCCGACGCCGCGGTCGGAGAGATCGAAGGCGGCGCGGGTCAGATCGAGAAAGCTGAAGTCACCATCCTTGCGGAAGGCCATCACCGCCGTTGCGGTGCGTCCGCCATCACCGCGCAGCAGGCCGGGATCGAACTTCGCGAGGCCGGAGCGATCGGTGGTCGCGGTCGCCAGCACTTCGTTGTCGCGCGCGATCAGCCGCACGTCAGTCCGATTGACCGGCTCGCCGGTCTCCAGGGAATGGACCGCGACCGTCAACCCGTCGCTGCCGGAGAAGGTGGTGAGTCCGAGGTCGGACACGACCAGCCATTGGGTGGCCTGCGCATTCCAGCGATAGTCTTCGTCCTGCGCCTCGTTCTCACCGGGGCGGTAGGGCGAGGCCATCAGCACGTAGATCCCCGGCTTGGTCTCCGGCACCACGTCCTGGATCGGGAAGGCGGTCACGACGCGCTTGTTGCGCTGACTCTCGATCGCCATCGAGCCCTTCCAGATCAGCTCGCCCGACCGATCGATCAGGTCCTCGGCGTCGTAGCCGCTGAGATTGACCAGGAACTTCTGGTCGACCAGCTGATCGATCAGCTTCCGGTCGTTGATGCGCATCAGCTTCAGGGCGACGCGATCGGTGTTGACCGTGATCACGGGCACGCCGGTGCTCCCCACCTTCGGCAGGACATAGGCACTGTCGCGGAAGCCGATGCTCGGCTCGCGATCGCCGACCGCGAAGTCGAGATCCTCGCCCTGGGCCAGCTGGTCGCCCGCGGCGGACGGCAGGCCTTGCAGCAGCTTCACGTGATACTCGGTTCCGAAGTCGAGGCCGGCGATGCACAGCGTCGCGTTGTCTTCGCTCAGCCCGAAGCTGGCGTCGGCTTTGGGCTCGAGCCGCACATAGTCCTGGTAATGCAGGGCCGAAGGATCCTGCAGTGCGCCGTTGAACTCGATGCAGGCACGCGGCGTGTCGCCACCCATCTCAAGCCGGCTGTTCACCGGACGGAAGGCCTGCGATTGGCGGAGCTGCTCGACCCGGTCGTTGGCATCGGAATCGTACGTGAGCTTCAGGGCGGCGTCGTAAGCCGCGACCGCTTCATCGACCTGACCCGCATGGTCGAGCAGCGTCGCAACCCGAAGCAGCGCCTTGCCGCGCGCCTCACCCCCCGCGGATTGTGCCGCAAGATAGGCGGCGCTGGCCGCGTCCTGCAGCGCGCCCGCCTTCTCTTCGAGCTCGGAGAGCCTGGACCAGGCCACGGTGTCCTCGCGACCCATGCCGATCGCCTGTTTCAGCTTCGAAGCGGCCTCGGTCCAGAGGCCCTTCCCCTCCGCCTCGGCGGATTCGGCCATCCGCAAGTCGATCAGCTGCGGATCGGCGCCCGCGGCCGCGGCGATCAGGGCGTCGCGATAGGACTGCGCGTTCTTCTCGACGGTGTCCAGATCACCGCCGAGCGCCGCCTGCGCGGAGAAGATCAGCACCAGAACGAACAGAATGCGATTGAGCAACGTCATGGATTCCAGCCCCCGGGGTGAAATGCGCCTGGTCTTTTGTCGCCGCAGCCAGCCTCCGGGTTCGCCCGGAAGCCATGGCATTATAGGCCGCCGCGATGACAGGCGGATGGGGTTTTCCGCACGTTTCTCAGCCCCTTGGCGGACTCCCAACGCTCTGCTAGGTGTGGCTCTGCAAGGTGTGTCAGCGTCGGGTTGCCTCCCGACATGGACCCGGACTGGTCGATGAACGAGATCCAAGAGCGCCCGAGGGGCCGCGATGACCCGCTTATGTCGCGGGTAACGTCGCCCCGGGTCTGGCTGCTGCTCGGCGATCGTCAGGGCGACAACGCCCAGGTCCTGGCGCTCGGACGCAGCCTCGGCCACGACCTCGGCAGTCCCCCCGAGATCAAACGCATCCGCTACGATCCGAACTGCAACGTGCGATACGGGGCCCGTGGCGCGAGTTTGATCGGTGTCGATGTTGCTCGAAGCGATACGCTGGAACCGCCCTGGCCGGACATCGTCATCGCCATCGGCCGTCGCGCCGCGCCGGTCTCGCGCTGGCTGAAGCGTCAGACCGGGGGCCGGTTGCTCAACGTCCATCTCGGCCGGCCGCGCAGCGCCTATGCCCATTTCGATCTTCTGGTCACCACGCCGCAATATGGTCTCCCGGCAGCACCCAACGTGATCATGCTCTCGCTGCCGATCATCTCGCACGACGAGGCGAAGCTCGAAGCCGAGGCGAAGCTCTGGGGACCGCGACTGGCACATTGTGCGCGGCCGTGGACCGCGGTCTTCATCGGCGGATCCACATCCCAGCTTCGCTTCGACCGGGAGGTCGGCGCCGACTTCTTGGCCCGAGCCAAGCGCCACGTCGCGGAACGCGGCACGCTCCTGGTGACGACCAGCCCGCGCACCGACCCCGAGATCGCAGCGATGCTCGAAGCGGAACTCGGCAGCGCCCATTTCCTTCACAGTTGGGCGCCGGACGCCCTCAACCCCTATCAGGCGCTGCTGCGCCTCGCCGACGGATTCATCGTCACCAATGACAGCGTTTCGATGATCGCCGAAGCCGCCGACATGGAGAAGCCGCTCTACGTCTTCGAGCTGCCGAGACGGGAGAAGCCGCGGCACACCAACCTGTTCCAGGCCGTGCGCCAGAACTTCCGCAGTCGGCGCGAGCACCGCCTGATCGCCGGCGTCCCGCCCGACCTTGCCGACCGCGCCTATGACGGGCTGACGAGGATCGGTTGGGCCCGGCCGCGACGCAGCATCGCCGTGGTCGATCGCAAGCTCTATGACGACGGTCTCGCCCGCCCGCTGCCCTCCATCGGCGAGCAGAACGAGCCGCGTCCCTGGAGCCATCGCCGTCTACCCAAGGAGGAGCGCGATCTCGTCGTGGCCAGGATCCATGCGTGTTACGCCGCGAAGCGCGCGCAGGGGCGCTGAGCCGCATGCTGGTCTGGATCGACGCAACCGAAGCTGAAGCACCGCCGTCGATCTTCGGCCTTGGGCTGATCGAACGCCATCTTCATGCGGTCCGCGTTCTGCGTCCGACGCCCCGCCGGATCATCATCGATCTCGCGCCGGGTCGGTTGCCGCCGAAGCTCGACGACCGCAGGCTCTCCCGGCTGCCCATCGAATGGCGAAGCGCGACAGCGAGCTATGCGTCGCGGCTGCGCGAAGTTCTCCAACATGCCGGCGGCGACCCGGTGCTGGCGCTCGACGGCACGACCGTCATCGACCCCCGGCTGCCCGCGGCCATGATCGCCCGACCAGGCACGACGGCGGTGTTCGGCCGCGAGCCGCAGAGCCGAGCCGCGGCACTCCTCCTCGCGGGCCGCGACGCCACTCCGGCCTTCGACGCGCTGAACCTGGCCGACTTGGCGCAGCGACTGGTCGAATGTGGTCAGGCGCAGGTACTCCAGGACGCGGAGTTCGATGGCTTCATCCGCCGCCTGCGCCGGACCCTGCCCTTCTATCTCGTCCGGGTCGATAGTCCCGAGCGTGCCGCCAGGTTCGAGCGCTTTCTGTTCTGGTCCAACTACAAGGGCTCGACCGATCTTCTCACGCGCTATGTCTACCCGCCGCTCGTCTGGCTGCTGGTGCGGCCGTTCGCCCGCTGGCACGTGCATCCGAACTGGGTCACGCTGCTCAGCATCGTGCTGGCGCTGGGTGCGATCCCGTGCTGGACGAACGGCGCCTTTCTCGCCGGCTTCATGATGGCGTATGCCATGAGCGTGCTGGATTCCGTCGATGGCAAGCTCGCGCGCCTCACCTTCACCGACAGCGAAATCGGCAATGTCCTCGACCACGGCCTCGATCTGGTGCACCCGCCGCTCTGGTATCTCGCCTGGGCCTATGGGCTCGGCCTCGTCCGGGAAGGATGGGGATCGGATCTCGGCCAAGCCACGATTGCGGTCGTCTGCCTCTATGTGATCGACCGGCTGGTGCTGAAGATCTATCCCAAGGTCTTCGGTCGCGGTTTCCATACCCATTCACGGCTGGATAGCATCGTCAGGAGCTTCATCGCGCGGCGCAATATCAGCCTGGCGCTATTCACATTGGGCTATGCGCTGGATCTGGCACGTCCCGCATTCTTTCTGATCGTCGCCTGGCAGGCCGCGACGGCGGCTTATCACGCGGCTCGCACGATATGGATTCTGGGTGTCGAGAAAGCCCGGCAAGGCAACCGGGCGCCGGCCGAGATCGCGGGCACGACCGCAACCCTCGACTAAGCGAGGGCGCAAGGCTCAGTAGCGCTCTTCGTGCGCCGTCGCCCGCACCTCGTGGCGGTACCACGCACGCTGCCAGCGATTGAGCTGCCGCGGCCGGAACGCCTTGATCGGAAGCTCGGCGATGAAATTCACGTAGCGGCGCGGGATCGCGGTGATGCCGCGCGGTGAGACGCCGTGGACCGCGTTCTCCGAGTTGAGGAAGCAGACATAGGCGTTGGCCTGGTATTCCACCGTCTTCGCCAGCACGATGTCGCGCTGCATCACCCGGTGCTTGATGAAGCGCGGGCTGCGTTGCCAGCGATAGATCTCGAGATCGCCGCCCGGCGCATCGTCGGTCGGAGCGCGGAAGTAGTAGAGCGCACTGAAGATCTTGTCGCAAAGGTCGATATGCGCCGTCTTGACGCTGCAGACCTGGGTGACCGGCGTGTTCATCACGAATTGGCAGTCGAGGTGGATGTCGGCATCCCCGCCGAAGCCGCGCGGCGTGACCCGCCAATCCTCATAGCGCCGCCCGACATGCTCCTCCAACCCGGGGAAGGCGCGACGGAAACGGTCGCCGAACAGCCGCACCACCTCGCGCCAATATGCGGCCGAGGTGTGATACTCGAAGAAGCCGCGCCACAGAGGAGAGAGGCGACGGTCGTTCAACACCTGCTTCACGCTCATCCGCACCGCCTGGTTGTTGGCGACGACGGTGCGTCCATCGAGAATCATGGCGAGAGTCGGGAAGCCGGCCTCCAAGGCGGCGTAGGTTTCGGGCGGCAATGCGTTGCGGCGCAGAATATGCGGGAAGGGATCGGTGAGGACGTCGGACGGGTCGAGCGCGACCGGCAGCTGCGGCGTCGCGAAGCTGCACCGTGGCATCCCCCCCGAAGTGCCCGCCGACATCTTCACCGCCGACATCGCCTGCTGCTCGCTCCCGCACGAACGGCTGTTCACTCTCGCCCCACGGTAAGCGCAGGGCCCTTCTCTACTCCAGATACTTTCCCGCCCCAGCGTCAAACAGTCGCCGGTTGCTTCCTCCGAATCCGCGTCTAGGCCGCCGCATGGCGCTCACAAAGTTGCAGCGCATCATGCCGGACGTGGTTAGCCGCCATCTCGCGCTTTACCAGCGCGGCATCGAGGATGCCCTGCTCCAGGCATTCGGCAAGCAGGGTGAAGAACAGCTGCTCCTGGTTCGGGTCGGGATGCGGCTGATAGGTGTTCGGCGCGGCGTCCTTCCCGAGATGCTTCAAGGACCGCACGATCCGCGACGGCAGCGACCGGCGCTTCGGCGCCTTCGCCCGAACCGTGAAATCGACCGGCAGGCCGGTCTTCCACGGCTGGGTTCGCCGATAGGTGTTGTGCAGCATCTTGGTGGTCGGCGTCAGCCGGTCGAAGTCGTTCCACTCCGGTTCAAGCCAGCCGATGGTCTCCTCGGGCTCATATTCCAGCTTGATCCACTTGATGTAGTCCTTCTCGAAGGTGAAGAGCTCGCCGAACGTGCGCTCGGCGTCCCAATGGGTCAGCTTGGCATTATCGAGCAGCATGACGCTGGAGGCACGGTAACCGGCCAGTTCCTTGAGGGGCGGCCGCCAACGGCACATCAGCGCCTTGCCTGCCATATCCAGCGTGAGCAGCTCCCAGATGTCGGCGAGGGCGAAGCAGTCGGGGTCGATCACCACGGCGCGGCCCTGATAGCCCATCAGTCTCGGCGGCATGAAGCGCAGCGGGGTGAATGACTGGAGGTCGTCCTGCTTCCAGATCCGGTGCTCGGCCCCGCGCAGGTAGAGCTGGCCCGCCCTGGCCCGCAACCACGGATATTCTCCGGTATGCATCAGCTCGACCGAGAACCGGTCGGCATGGCGGCTGTTCCGACGCAGGGCATAGGCCGCGATCAGGGCGCCGAGATACTGCGCGCCGTTGGTTTGGATGAAGACCTTGTAGTCCACCGACTCGGCCCCTTCCCCGTTTGCGACTGTGAAGCGACGCGGCGCGGATGATAGGGTTCCGACCCGGGGGCTTGCAATCAAGCCACGGAAATTGCGCCCTTTTGCCGCAAAATCGAGGCGAGTGCGCCAGCCCGGGCGGCGTTTCCACCTGCCTTGTGGTCGCACCGGACTTCTGCTATCGACACGCAAATCCCAGGGGCCATGCAGCCCCTCCGCGCGCTATCTGGCTGTGCCTGCGCGGCAATTCATGTGTGCGGCCTAGGGCTCCGATGCAACAAACCCCGACGCCCGCGACCAGCGCCGGGCTGGCGTTGCGACGGGCTGACTTCACCACGCTCACCGAGGGCCTCGACTACGCGGCCCGCGGCGCGGCGGGCTTCAACTTCTACTCGGCGCGCGGCGAGTTGAAGCACGTGCTCTCCTACCGCGATCTGCGCGAGCAAGCCCGTGATCTGGCGCAGAAGCTGGCGCGGCTCGGCCTGGAACGCGGCGAGCGCATGGTATTGGTCGCCGATACCGATCCCGCCTTCTGCATCGCCTTCATGGCGACCCAATATGCCGGACTCCTCCCCGTTCCGGTCGCGGTCCCGACCAGCCTCGGCGGCAAGGCTGCCTATATCGAGCAGTTGCGCCACCAGATCGAAGGTTGCGGCGCTGCGCTCGCCTGGGCGCCGGACGAGCTGCTGCCCTTCCTGCGCGAAGCCGTCGAAGGCTTGCCGCTCGCCATGATCGGCGGCTCGGGGGATTACGCGGCACTTCCGGGGGGCGGCGCGGAGCTTCGCCCCTTTGCCGAGAACGAACAGAGCTATCTGCAGTATTCCTCCGGCAGCACGCGGTTTCCGAAGGGCATCGACATCCCGCAACGGGTGCTGATGGCAAACGCCTATGCGATCGGCAATCACGGGCTTGCGGTGCGTGGTGGCGACCGCTGCGCCTCCTGGCTGCCGTTTTATCACGATATGGGCCTGGTCGGCTTTATGCTGACCCCGCTCTTGAATCAGCTCTCGGTCGACTACATGGCGACCCGCGACTTTGCGCGGCGCTCCCTCACCTGGTTGCAGCTGATCTCGCAGAACCGCGGCACCTGCGCCTACAGCCCGAGCTTCGGCTACGACCTCTGCGTCCGTCGTCTGCGCGACGGCACCGGCTTCTCGGCCGACCTCTCCTGCTGGCGCGCCGCCGGTATCGGCGGCGACATGGTGCAACATGCCACCCTTCGGCGGTTTTCCGACACATTCGCTCCGTTCGGATTCCGCGAGGTCGCTTTCGTGCCGAGCTACGGCATGGCCGAAACCACACTCGCCATGACCTTCGCGCCGCTGGAGACGACTTACACTGTCGACTATGTCTCGCGCGCAGCGCTCGAGCGAGATCGCGCCGAGCCCGAAACGCCCGGCGCGGCTGCGCGCTGCTTCGTCGCCTGCGGTCCCGCCCTGCCCGGTCATGAGATCGAGGTGCGCGATGCGTCCGGCAATCCGCTGCCGGAGCGCCGGATCGGCCGCGTCTTCTTCCGCGGCCCGAGCGTGATGTCCGGCTACTACGGCCAGCCCGAGCTGACGCGCGAGACGCTTTCGCCCGACGGTTGGCTCGACACCGGCGATCTCGGCTATCTGCTCGACGGCGAGATCGTCATCACCGGACGGGCCAAGGATCTGATCATTCTCAACGGCCGCAACATCTGGCCCCAGGATCTCGAATGGGCCGCCGAGGACGGGGTCGGCGAGCTCCGCCGCGGCGACGTCGCCGCCATCTCGGTCGAGAACGCCGCCGAGGAGGATGCCGAGCGGATCGTCATCCTGGTGCAATGTCGCACGACCGATCCCGAGGCCCGCGCCAAGCTCGCGCGCGAAGTCGCCGCGGTGCTGCAGCAAGCGATGGCGGTCGAGGCGACGGTCGTCCTGGTCCCGCCCCACGGCCTGCCGCAGACCTCATCCGGCAAGCTCAGCCGCGCCCGCGCCAAGGCCAACTTTCTCCACGGCGTCTACGACCGCGCCGATACGGAAGCGGCCGTCTGAACCCCATGGCGGGCCGGGTCGCCGTCACCGGGGCGACCGGCTTCGTCGGCTCTCATCTGGTCCGCCGACTCTGCGCTTCGGGATGGCAGGTCCGCATCCTCGCCCGCCGCATGCCGACGATGGCGCTCAATCCGGGGACGCCGATCGAGCTGGTGCTCGGCGATCTCGACGATGCCGAAGCTCTGAAGCTGCTGATCTCCGGCGTCGATGCCGTGGTGCATGTGGCCGGCATCGTGAAGGCGCACCGGGCTGCCGACTTCCATACGGTCAACGTCGAGGGCAGCCGGCATCTCGCCGAGGTCATCGCGGCCGCCGGGCGCTCGCTTCGGGTCATCCATGTCTCGTCGCTGGCGGCGCGCGAACCCCGGCTCTCGCCCTATGCCCGGAGCAAGCGCGCCGGCGAGGACGCGATGGCGCCGCTTGCCGGTCGGCACGCGCTCACCATCCTGCGTCCGCCGGCGGTCTACGGCCCAGGAGATGCCGAGATCTTGCCGATGTTCAAGGCGGCTGCGGCCGGATTCTTCCCCTACCCCGCGCCGCGCGGTGCGCGGGTGTCGCTGATCCATGTCTCGGATCTCGCGGGCGCTATGCAGACCGTGCTGGAAGCCCCGAGTCTGCCCGAGCCGCTCTATGAGCTCGAGGATGGTCATGCCGGCGGCTATGCCTGGCCGGAGATCATTGCCGCGCTCTCGACTGCCCTCGAGCGGCCGATCCAAGCCTTCCGCCTGCCTCGCCCCGCCATGCAGGTGATCGCCGCCGGCGCCGAATGGCACCGGCGGTTCGGTGGCCCACTGACCGCTCTCTGCCGAGACAAGCTTGCAGAGATCTATCACGCCGACTGGGCGGCGCATGGGCCGAGTCTTGCCGACCGGACAGGGTGGCGCCCCACCTATTCCTTGGTGGACGGCTTCCGCCATACGATCGCCTGGTATCGGGCACAAGGAAGGCTTCGTTAACCTTGTCTGCGCGAGTGGCGGCTCGCAAGCCCTTGATTCTGGCCGATTGTTACATTTGGTAACAAAATGTCATTTCCCGCATCCGGCCAAATTGGCGACAAGCTTCGCCTCAAGCGTTGCTCTAGTCGACGCGCAGGTTGGGGCACGGGGGGTTCCTCAAGCGAGATCTGGTAAGGCAGTGGTAGCAGTCGCGATCATGGGCACGGAAGCACTCACGGAGGACACCGTCCTCGCCGAGATCATCAATGCGCTTCTGCCCTTCAAGAAGTCGGAGGCTCCGATCACCGCCGAAACCGAAATCGCCAGGGACCTCAATCTGGATTCGCTCGCAGTCATGGATCTTCTGATGGTGCTTGAAGACAAGTTCGACGTGTCGATCCCGCTCAATGTGGTGCCGGAGATTGCCACCGTCGGACAGTTGGCGCGGGCGATTCGTGATTCAAAGGCGGGGGCCTAACGATGGGCTTGTTCGATCGTTTCGATGGTCTGCGCGTCGCGCACGGGCAGATCAAGAACTGCGGCGCCGATCCGTTCGGCGTGAAGATGGACCGCATCCTTTCGGCGACTGAAGCCGAGATCGAGGGTCGCCACACCATCCTCTGCGGCAGCAACAACTATCTCGGCCTGACCTTCGACGCCGACAGCGTCGCAGCCGCCCAGCGCTCGCTCGAGAAATTCGGCACCGGTACGACCGGCTCGCGCATCGCCAACGGCTCCTATGCCGATCACAAGGCGCTCGAGCAGGATCTCGCCGACTTCTACGGCAAGAAGCACTGCATGGTGTTCACCACCGGCTACCAGGCCAATCTCGGCGCCATCTCGACCCTGGCCGGACCGGGCGACTATCTGCTGATCGACGCCGACAGCCATGCCAGCATCTATGATGCCTGCCGGCTGGGCCATGCGACAGTCGTGCGCTTCAAGCACAACGACCCGGTCGATCTCGACAAGCGTCTCGCGCGCCTCGCCAAGGAGCCGGGCAACAAGCTGATCGTGGTCGAAGGCATCTACTCGATGCTGGGCGACCATGCGCCCCTGAAGGAGTTCGTCGCCGTCAAGAAGAAGCATGGCGCCTACCTGCTGGTCGACGAGGCCCATTCCATGGGCGTCATGGGCAAGACCGGCCGCGGCGTGATCGAGCATGACGACGTCGACGACGAGGTCGATTTCGTCACCGGTACCTTCTCGAAGAGCATGGGCGCGATCGGCGGCTTCCTGGTTTCAGATCATCCGGACTTCGACATCCTGCGCGTCGCCTGCCGACCGTACATGTTCACCGCCTCCCTGCCGCCGGCGATCGTCGCTTCGGTGCGTGCCTCGCTGGCGCGGCTGCGCGCCGAGCCGGAGATGATGGCGCGGCTCTGGCACAACGTCGATACGCTCTATGACGGCCTCCAGGCCAGCGGCTTCCGCCTCGGCAAGCAACGTGGCCCGGTGGTTGCCGTGCACATCAACAGCCCGGAGCTCGCCGCGATGGCGTGGCACGGACTGCTCTCGCGCGGGGTCTACGTGAACCTCGCTCTGCCGCCGGCGACGCCGAGCGGCACCGCTCTGCTGCGTTGCTCGGTCTGCGCCGCCCACCGGACGGACCAGCTCGAGCAGGTCGCGGCCGTATTGACCGATGTGGGTCGTCAGCTCGGCATCATCCCGGCCGAGATCAGCGCAGACCAAGTTAGGGCTGCTGCCGAATAGCCGGGACATTAGCCGGGCTTAGGGGGAAGCCGGCCAGCGCAAGCTGGCCGGCTTTTTTCCACCCACCCTCGCCTATTGGCCCTCGCCTATCGGAATGCGCCGCGTCGATAGAGCGACCAGGCGAGGGTCGGCGCCGCCAGCAACGGATGCCGTCGCTGCCAGGCGCTGACCGGCACGCTGACGCCGGAATGGCGACGGATCTTCCACAGGACATAGTCGAGACCGCCCTCGAAGGTGAAAGCAGCCTTCACCAGTCGCGCAAGATTGAGAGCCTTGCCCAGCCGTCGACGGCTGCGCCAGGCGCGGATGGCGGCCTGCGGCGAGGTCGCCGGCGCCGCCAATTCCGCGAGCACGATCGAGGTCACGCATTCGTAGCGCGCGCGATCGGCTTCGAAGATATGCCGGCCGCGATCCGAGCCTTCCGGCCGTAGCTCTGCTGCATAGGTCTCGCCGAAGCCGCGTGTCAAGAGTGACGCTGCATCCAGGTTTTGCGGCACCAGCGGCCAAGTGTTGCGCAGCATCGTGCGCACCGCGTCGGAGCAGGCGGCGATGACCCGGTGCGACGTCGCGGCATCGCGTGACCAGACGAGGCGGGTCGGTTGGGAGAACCGCGCCCAGATCGAGGTGTCCCGCGCCGCGGCGCTGCAGCCATGCGTGAACTGGGCCACCGAGATCACGGCATACTTTGCGCGTAGCCGGCGATCGAGGATGTCGACCTCTACACAGAACACATTGGGCGGCAGGATTCGGTTGGCGAAGGCGAGCCATGTCTTGGCATAGGCGCGGCGGTAGTCGTCCACCAGGACATAGAAGTCGGGAAGCTTCTCCGCCAGCTCGGCTTCCGACGCACGCAGACAAGAGCCGTAGAACAGGACCGCCACAGCCGCTTGCTGGTGACGCCCGCGCAGCGCCTCCGCCAGCGCCGCAATCGTCATCGAGACCGGGCGCTCGAGCTCTTCTCTTATGATCTCGTGGAGCGCTTCGGACATCGCTGCTCAGAAGCACTGGAACGCCACGGTCGGCCCGACCGAAAGTCGGAAACCCGGTCCGCTGTCGGTCTCCAGGATCTCACCGTCGAACACCACCCGGCTCCCGAGGTCGCATTCCAGCCGTTCGACGCGCCGGCTGCAATAGCCGAGCCGCTCCATCCAGGGCCGCGGCCGGCCCCAAAGAGCCGGCAATACGGCGAGTGCGAAGCGGCGCGGCGGGTGGGTGATGGTCGTCAGCTTCATGCGCCCGGGACCGGTGCCCCAGAACGGCCTGATCCCGGGCAGGACCTGGCTCAGCGTCGTCGCAACCAGCAGGAACAGTTCCTGCGGGGCGCCGCCGCGGCCATCGACGACGGCTGTCACGCGTTCGCCGCCGAATCCCGACCGCTCGCCCGGCCCGTAGCAGATCACGCGCAGGACCGAGAGAAGCAGGCTGAGCTTGCTGCCGAGACTCTGGTGGATACCAAGGCGATACACCTTACGCCGCGCCAGCATGGTGCCCTCGTAGAAGGCTATCGCACCCAGCAGGAAGCCGTGGATCACCGGGCCGTCGTCCCCGAGATCGAGGGTCATCACCGTGCGCTCCAGCCGTTCACCCGGGTCGCCGGCGGAGATCCGCGCGATCATGCGCTTCAGCAAGCGCATCGGCCGTTCCGTGCTGCCCAGATCGCGGGCGATCGCATTGGTCATTCCGGAAGGGATCAGACTGAGCTTGGGATGATCGGGAAACGGCTTACCATTGATCAGCTCCGTGATCACGGCCTGGACCGTGCCGTCGCCGCCGCTGATGATGAGATGCGTCACGCCTTCCGCCGCAAGCTCGCGCAAGCACTCAGGGACCTCCGACACTTCGTGAAATGCCCGATGTCGGACCTCGGGATGGTTTCCGATCAGCACCTCGAACGCGTGGGCAGCCTTCCTGTTGCGCCGCGACCGCGGGTTGCTGATGATCCCGATGATCTCGGTCATGATGCGCGCGCGACAGGCTCGCTCAGCCAGGAGATCGGCGCGCGACCGTGGGCCATCGCCAGCATCGCTTGCGCTATCCGGACGGTGTGAAACACGAACGAAACCGCCGTCCAGGCGGCGACCGCCAGGAAGCCCGAGCGCGGGTCGCCCACCAGCATACCGAGGGTGAGGATGAAGAGGTTCGGGTTGCGGCGCGCCGTCACCTCGCGAAACCACGAGTCGAGCGGACGCCAGATGTGGATCTGAATCCCAAACAGCCAAACGAACAACCCTTCCTGGAGCCGCCCGCCGAGATAGCCGATCAGGATCAGCAGCAGGGCCAAGAATGCAGTCGTATCGACATCGCCGACCGTGCCGCGCGTCACGCCGTGATACCACGCCCAATACCAGAAGGGTGGATGGATGAGATCGATGCCATGATCGAAGATGTTGCCAAAGCTGCTGGAGCGCAACGTCACCCTGGCCAGCTTGCCGTCCACCGTGTCGAGAAAGCACATGGTCCAGGCGGCGACCAGGCCGGGCACGAACCAGCCGCACCAGAACAGCCCCATGGCAATGACGACGAACACGAGGCTGATCGCGGTGACGAGATTCGGCGAGAGACCGTGGCGCGCGCAGAATCGCGTGGCGTGAAAGGCGGGGCGCGGCCATACCCGTTTGGTGACGAAATCGGTGACGCCCTTGTAGGCCGCGGCGAACATGCGGCGCTCGATCTCGACGGCCGGCGCTGCGTCGACTCGCAGGAGATAGGGTGCGGCGCGCTTCCGCAGGCCCTGGTTGAACGTGCTGGCAAGTTCGGCCGGGGTGACGCGTCGCAGACCCTCCTCGGCCCAGCTTCCCGACATCAAGGCCGATTCGAGCGCCGCCACGCGCTCGCCGTCGATCCGGCCCGGCGCATGCAGCGCCGCCGGGGCGCTATCCGATGCCAGAAGAATGACCCCGGGCTGCCGCAACAGGGCGGGAACGAGCATCTCGTCGAAGACATAGTCGTCCCGCAGCAGCGCGAGGCCGTGCGCCGCGGAACGCTCTGCCCAAGACGAGCCCGTCGGCGCACCCGCTCGCGCCAGCGATCGTTCGAGCCTCTGGCGCGCTGTCAGGCCCCAGAAGCGGGGCGGATTGCCGATCTTGCCGGTCCCCCCGCCCGCCGGATCCCCGATGATCCGGACGCTCGGCCCGCCTAATTTCCCCTTGCTCATCGAGCACGTTAATAATTCTGTCGCCGTCGCCCAGAGATAGCCCCATCGCAACTTGGGCGTCCACTGCATTTAACACCCTTGAACGCGCTTGGAAAAATCACGTCTGGACAAATCGCGCTTGACCGTCTTTCTGGCTTCGGCCCATCTACCGATGACCGAATGACACTGAACTAAGGCTCTGGATTGCCAAGCCTGACCGTCGCCCATATCTCCGACCTGCACATCGGGCCGATGCCGCGCCCGGGCCTGGCGGCGCTCGCCGGGAAGCGCGTCACCGGCTTCCTGTCTTGGCAGCTGAGGCGGTCGCGCATCCACCGCCGGGAGGTGTTGCAACGCCTTGCCGACGATCTCCACACCCAGACCCCGGATCACATCGCCGTGACCGGAGACCTGGTGAACATCTCCCTGCCGGCGGAGTTTGCGGAAGCGCGCGACTTCCTGCGTCACCTCGGACCGCCCGAGAAGGTCACCGTCATCCCCGGCAACCATGACGCCTATGTTGCCTTGCCATGGGCACCGTCGCTGGGCCTCTGGGCGGAGTACATGAGTGGCGGTCATGTCGGCGAGGCCGACGAGCGCGAGCCCCGGGCGATCGCAGATTTTCCGTTCGTGCGGCGGCGCGATGGCGTCGCGCTCATCGGGCTCTCGACGGCGATTCCGACCAGGCCGTTCAGCGCTGCCGGCGAACTTGGGCAGGCGCAGCTTGGCCGATTGAGCATCCTGCTCGACAAGCTCGCCGCGGAGGGTCTGTTCCGCGTCGTCCTCATCCATCACCCGCCCTTCGGCGGGGGCACCTATCGCCGCAAGAGCCTGCGCGACGCCGAAGCCTTCGCTGACGTCATTCGCGCCAAGGGGTGCGAGCTTGTGCTCCATGGGCACACGCATATGTCGGCGCTGGCCCGGCTCAAGGGCGCCAATGGACCGGTCCCGGTGATCGGCGTTCCCTCCGCGTCCGCCGTTCTGACTCGGCACCGCGATCCCTCGCGCTACCACATCTATCGCATCGGCCGGGCGGCGTCCGGTGGTTGGCACCTTGACGTTTCAGTCCGAGAATTACTTTTGGACGGTTCCGGCTACGCCGCCGCCGGCGAGATCGCGATGCTGAATCCTCTCGTCACCGCGCAGGGCGGGCCCGAGCGCGCAGTGCAACCGGAATGCGCCTGATCGATCTCTATATCCTGCGGCGTGTGACCATGCCGCTTCTGGCCGCGGTCGGCATCGCCATGGCGGCGCTGCTGATGCAGCGGCTGATCCATCTGCTCGACCTGTTCGCCAACCGCGGCAGCCCGCTTTCCATCATCCTGAAGATGCTGGGCAACCTGGTGCCTTTCTATCTCGGCATCGCCCTTCCGGCTGCTCTCTTCATCGGCGCGCTCTACGCCGCCTCCCGGCTGTCGAGCGACAGCGAGCTCGATGCCATGCGGGCGAGCGGCATATCGCTCAGCCGCATCATGCTGCCGATCCTCGCCCTCGCCATGGTCATGATGATCATCAGCTCCTATCTGCTGGGCTTCCTGCAACCGGTGACGCGCTTCGGCTACCGTGCGTTGGTCCATCTCGTCACCGACACGCAGTGGGATTCGGCGATCGAGCGCGGCGCGTTCTTCACCGGCTTCGGCGGCAAGACCATCCTGATCGGCGACATATCGAGCGACGGCCGGCAGCTGTCGCGGATATTCGTCAAGGAGAAGGACGATTCCGGGCGCAACATCGTGCTCAGCGCCGAGCGCGGCGATCTCCTGCGACGGCCGGACCTTTCATTGACCCTCGTCCTCCGCAACGGCGTCCGGACCGAGACCGAGAAGGCGGGGAACTCTACCCGCGCCATGACCTTCGATCATCTGGAGCTGCCGCTCGAATCTCTCGCGCCCGATCCCTTCCGTCCACGCGGCGAAAAGGAATCCGAGCTCACCTTCACCGAGCTGGTCTACTACTACTTCCATACGCCGAATTATCTCGATGTGAACGACATCCTGGCGGAGATCAATGGGCGATTGACCCACACGCTGTCGATCTTCTTCCTGCCGTTCCTTGCCCTGCCGGTCGGCATCTCTTCACGCCGCACTTCGAAGAGTTTGCGTATGGTGGTCGGCGTCCTGTTCCTGATTCTCTATTACGAGCTCCTGCAATTCGGCGAGGCGCTGGTCCGCCGCAGCGTGCTCAGCCCGATCGCCGCGCTCTGGATCCCCTGCCTCTTGTTTGCGATCGTCAGCATCTGGCTGTTCTGGCTGGCCGAGCGGCGTCCGGGACAGGATCCCCTCGCCCACCTGTTCAACGGCATCAACGCAGGGCTCGGCTGGCTCCAACGCCTGCTGCCGGGCAAGCGGCGGGGCTTAGCCGAGTGAGCACGTTCAGCCGCTATGTGATGCGCGTGTTCCTGACCCAGTTCGGTCTGCTGCTGGTCAGTTTCAGCGCGCTCCTGCAGGTGTTCGATCTGCTCTCCAACAGCATCGACGTGCTGAAGCGCACCAAGGGCCATCTCGACGGCCTTGCGCTTTATGCGGCGCTGCGGCTCCCGGAGATCGTCAACTTCCTGACCCCCTTCGTCGTCCTGATCGCGGCCCTGATGACACTGAGCCGGCTCGAGCGCGACAACGAGATCCTCGCCTTCAAGGCGTCGGGCGGACCGTACAACGCTGTGCTGCTCTCCTTTATTCCCGCCGTCCTGCTGGTCGCGGCCGGCCATTTTCTGCTGGCCGATCAGGTCGTCCCACGGGCGATCAATGCCATGGTCGAACGCGACATCTACATCGACCAAGCCTCGAAGTCCGAGGACAACCAGTCGGTCTTCATTCAGGACGGCCGCTCGGTCGTCGAGGTCGAGACGGTCGAGAAATTCGGTGGGCGACTGAAGAGCCTCCGCATCTACGAGCGCGGCGACGACGGTTTGCTCACCCGCCTGCGTCAGGCCGATGAGGCGGAATACAGTATGAAGCGCCATCAATGGCAGCTCACTGGAGTCTGGACCACCACCATCGTCCCCGACCATCCGTCACAGGCGGTGTTTGCCGGCGAGGCGGATTGGCAAACCACCCTCACGCCGGCCGAGTTCTCCAACCTGATCGAGCTGCCGGAGGCCATGCCGCTCAGCAAGATCTGGTCCTTCGCCACTTCGAACGACGTGGGCGTCAGGCCGACCTACTTCTATCAGACCTGGCTGCAGAAGCGCTTTGCCGTTCCGGTCAGCTCGATGCTGATGATCTTGCTTGCCGCCCCCGTCGCCCACAGCCTCTACCGCCGCGATCGGGGCGTCGCGGCCGGCATGGCGATCGGCTTCGGCCTCGGCTTCCTCTATTTCGTCGCCGACGGGTTGGTGATGTCGCTCGGCGAGACCGGCGCCCTTCCCCCGGTGGTCGCCGCCTGGATGCCGATCCTGGTCTTCGCCAGCGTCGGCGGGGCCTGGCTGATCCGACTCGAAGGCTATTGAGCGATCCGGTCCAGGTCCTCGGGGCTGCGGGTTCAGCCACCGTGCTCTTCCCGGTGGATCTCCGGGATATGCCGTCGAGGCGCTTCGATCTGCCTTTGTTTGTAGCTGGTTAGTGGTCCCGGGCCGATATGAGCGCGGCGCAGCCCGCACGCCGGTCGGGGCATCCCGCCGCACCGCACAAGCTTGCCCCAAGCTCTTGATCCGCCTAGATTGGCCGCGTTTTTTGAAGGACCCACCGGGATGGCGCGATGAGCGGCTTCTGGAAGAATCGAACCCATAATCTGGCGCGGATGTCGCTCGGCGACCTCATCTACGCCTTCTTTACCTATCCTTCCGTGCTGATCTACCTGGTGCTGGCAGCGGCGAGCTTCTATCTCGCGACCCGCTGGTACCAGGCGGCCCTGCCGCTGGTCGCCGCCTGGGTGGCGACCGGGCTCGTCTACCCGCTGGTCTGGTACGCGCTGCACCGCTGGGTGCTGCACGGGCAATACCTCTATCGCTCGCCTTGGACGGCCGCGGTCTGGAAGCGGATCCACTTCGATCACCACCAGGACCCGCACAACCTCGTCGTCTTGTTCGGCGCGCTCTATACCACCCTGCCGACGATCGGCATCGTCACCATCCCGATCGGCTATCTGATCGGCGGCCCAGCGGGTTCGGCGATGGCCTTCAGCGCCGGCATCATCACGACGCTGTTCTACGAGTTCTGCCATTGCATGCAGCATCTCAACACCGCGCCGAAGACGCGCTTCATGAAGCGCATCAAGCAGCTGCATCTCGCCCATCATTTCCACAATGAGCAGGGTAACTACGGCATCACCAACTATCTCTGGGATCGCCTGTTCAGCACCTATTATGCGAGGGCGAAGCAGGTGCCGAAGAGTGCCACCGTGTTCAACATCGGATATACCGAGGAGATGGCGCGGAAATATCCCTGGGTGAACCAGCTCTCCAACTTCACCCGCGGCGACGGCAATCCGCGCCGCTTCCGCACCGAGCCGACGCCGGCCGAGAGCGCCTCCGCCGGCAGCTATCCCGGGCGACCTTAAGCCGCGCATGGAGCGCGCAGTCGAGGTCAAGCCGGTCGCCGGTCGATCGGATCTCGCCGAGTTCATCCGCCTGCCGAAGCGGCTCTATCGCGGCCGGCCTGGCTATGTGCCGCCGCTCGACATGGAGCGCCAGGAAGCGCTCTCGCCGAAGACCAACCCCTATTTCGACCATGCCGAGGTGCAGCTCTTCCTCGCACGGCGCGATGGCAGGGTCGTGGGACGCATCTCGGCGCAATACGACAAGCTGCATGACGCCAAATATGGCGCGCATACCGGGCAATGGGGATTCCTCGACGCCGAGGACGATCCGGAAGTATTCGAGGCGCTGATCGCCGCCGCCGAGGACTGGCTGAAGCAGAAAGGCAAGACCCGCGCCCTCGGCCCGATGAGCTTCTCCACCAACGAGGAGATCGGCGTCATGGTGGAGGGCTTCGACTCCCTCCCCATGCTGATGATGCCGTTTCATCCGCCATACAATGCCGGGCGCATCGAGGCGACCGGCTACGCCAAGACGAAGGACGTGGTCTCCTATCACCTCGGCAAGGATGAATACAAGCCGCTGGGCTCGAAGCGGATGCTGGAACGCGCGGCGTCCGAGAACAACGTCGTCATACGCAACATCGACATGAAGCAGTTCCAGCGCGAGATCGAGACCGTCATCGACATCTTCAACGATGCCTGGGCCAACAACTGGGGCATGGTCCCCTTCACCGAAAAGGAGATGGCCGCCGCGGCCAAGGGATTGAAGCTCCTGATCGATCCGAAGCTCGTGGTCATCGCGGAGCAGAACGGCAAGTCCGCCGGCATGATGGTCTGCCTGCCCAATCTGCTGGAGGCCGCGCGCGATCTCGACGGCAAGCTCTTCCCCTTCGGCTTGCCGAAGCTGCTCTATCGCCTCAAGACCAACCGGGTGCGCTCGGGCCGCATTCCGCTGATGGGAATCCGACGCGCGCATCACGGCACCGTGCTCGGCGCGACCTTGCTGCCCCTGATGTTCGAGAAGCTGCGCGGCCGCTTCCTGGAGCGCGGCCTCGAACGGCTCGAGATGTCCTGGATTCTCGAGGACAACCTGCCGATGCGCCGCGTGCTCGAAGGCATCGGCGGCAAGGCCTACAAGACTCACCGGATCTACGAGAAGTCCCTGGGTTGAGCGCGGTCGATGCGCTGATCCTGGCGGGAAGCCGCGGCCCCAACGATCCGGTCGCAGCCCTCGGCGGGGTGGCGCACAAGGCGCTGACCCCGATCGCTGGCCGGCCGATGCTCGCCTATGTGCTCGATGCAGTCCGCGCCGTTCCGGAAGTCGCGCGCATCTTCATCTGTATCGATGCGGCAACGGACATCTCCGCCGCGACCGGCAGCATCGCGTTCACCCGGCTCGATCCCGCTGCGAGCCCCGCGGCCAGCGTCGCGACGGCACTCGCCACCATTGGCGGCGAGCGCCCACTGCTGATCACGACAGCCGATCATCCGCTGTTGACGCCGGCCATGATCCGCCGCTTTCTCGATCATGCACCGCCGGACGCCGATCTGGTCGTCGCGCTCGCGGAAGCGGAGACCGTCTCCGCCGCTTTCCCGGAAGGGAGCCGCACCTTCTACCGTCTCGGTGGCAAGGGCTACGGCAGCTGCAATCTCTATCTGGCCCGCAAGCCCGAAGCCGCGCGCGTCGCCGAATACTGGCGCGGCCTCGAAAGCCATCGCAAAGATCCGCTACGACTCGCGCGCGAGATCGGGCTCGGCTTTTGCCTGCGCTACGCCGCCGGAATGATGACACTCGAGGCCGCGTTCGCGCATGTCTCGCGCCTGACGCAGGCCTGCATTCGCCCGGTCATTCTGCCGTTTGCCGAGGCGGCGACCGATGTCGACAAGCCCGACGACTATCGCTTGGTGTCGCGGATTCTTTTGCAGCGTGCGCGCGACTGATCCGGAAGAGCGCGCCTAGAAGCCCTGAACCATCGCCGCAGCCCGTTCGAGGTCGGCGGGGAAGTCGACCTCGCCCCAGCGCAGACCCTCGATCGAGCAGGTCTCGACCGGAGTTTCGGTCGAGATTTGATTGATGGCGCGCAGATAGAACGCTTTCAAGCCCTCGGGCCTGCGCATCATCGTTTCGAGCATGTCCGTGAACAGCGTCGGCCCGCCCTCGCGAAACATCAGCATCCCGATCGACTCCGCATCGGCGCGTCCGGGCGGCAGGTGCTTGCCGATCTCCAGCAGCCGCGTGCCTTTGAGGTGCACCTTCATGTCGTCGGCGTCATAGCCGTTCTCCTTGCGGTCGATCGTGACCGTGATCGGCGCCGGCAGGCTGGCCAGCAGCCGCGCGACACATGCCGGCTCGACCACGGTGTCCCCGTTGAGGAGTATGAAATCCCGGTCCATCTCGGCGCGTGCCATCCAGCAGCTTGCAAGATTGTCGGCGAGCTTATGGAACGGATTGAACACCGTCCTGATCGCGAGCCTCGGCCCGGCCAGACGGTGCAACACGGCGTCGACATCCTCCGCGTGATAACCGGTCACGACCGCGATGTCGTCGACGCCGTTCTGCGCAAGGGCCCAGATCTGCCATTCGATCAGCGTCTTCGCGCCCATCGGCAGCAGGCATTTCGGGCGGCCTTCGGTCAGTGGCAGGAGGCGAGAGCCCTGGCCCGCGCTCAGAATGATGGCGCGCAATCGGAACTCCCCAAAGCCTATTCGACCGCGACGCGCTTTGCGCGAGCCGCGCGCGCCAGCGGCTCCGGTCGCCGCGGCGCGGTGCTGCCCCGCACGACGATCTCAAATCCGAGATCGATCCGGGTCTGTTTCGGCCGCGCACCGGAACCGCGGATGATCTCGAGTAGAATTTCCGCGGCGCGATGCGCCATGTCATAGCGCGGCGTCGCCACGGAGGTCAGCGCCGGGTAGGCGCTGGCGCAGTATTCGAGATCGTTGAAGCCGACGATCGACAGGTCCCCCGGAACGCGGATGCCGCGGCGCTGGCATTCGAACAGCACGCCCAAGGCGAGGTCGTCG
This sequence comes from Candidatus Cybelea sp., assembly GCA_035542015.1. Classification (GTDB taxonomy): domain Bacteria; phylum Pseudomonadota; class Alphaproteobacteria; order Dongiales; family Dongiaceae; genus Dongia. Next base: position 20,114 of record DATKMF010000030.1, on the reverse strand, counting down.
TTGCAGCAGAAGATCGCCTCGACATCCGGCACCTTCTCCAACACCTCGCTGAAGAGCTGCGCCCCGCGCCTCACGGTGGACTGCTGGACAGTGGCGGCAACCAGATTCTCCGTGCCGATCCCCGCGGCGGCCATCGCATGCAGGTAGCCCTCCATCCGCCGGCGCGCGCGGAAGTCGATGCGCGCGGCGATATGCGCGATCTTGCGATGGCCGAGATCGAGCAGAAAGCGCGTCGCCGCGAAACCGGCGTCGTGCTGCGAGAGGCCGATATTGATGTCGATCGGCCGGTCGCCGAGCTCCATGGTCTGCACGACCGGGATGCCGGAGCCTTCGAGCAGCCGCCGCGAGCGCTCGGTCTGATCGATCCCCGCCACGATCATCGCCTCGGCATGGTGGCCGAGCAGGGTTGCGATCGCCCGCTCCTCCTCCTCCGGGGAATAGCGGCTGTTCAGCACCAGCACCTGGAAGCCTTGCGGCAGAAAGGCGTCATGCAAGGCGCGCAGATAGTCGACGAAGACGCCGTTGGTCAGCGAAGGCACGACCACGCCGATCAGGTGCGTACGCGACGAGGCGAGCGCGCTCGCCAGATAGTTCCGGACATAGCCGAGCTCGCGCACTGCGGCGTCGATCCGGCGCCGGACATCTTCCGAGACCATCTCCGGCTTGCGCAGCGCCCGCGAGACCGTGACGGCGCTGACCCCGGCACGGCTCGCCACGTCCGAAAGCCGCGCCCGCCGACGCGGCTTGCCGTTCCTGCCGAGCTTGCGGCGCGGCATCGTTCCGCTCCTCCCATGACCGGCCGCCTTCGCGATCGCTCGCCGGCGACCTTTATCGATTTCCGTCCCTGCCCCGCGATTTCTGCAGGCACTGTGCGCGGCATTGACAGCGCTTTCATGCTATAATACTAGTATACGTGCCGGGTCAACGGTGTGGGACTCTGTCGGCCGGCCGGCGTGTGGAGGTCGGCGCGCACTCAGCGTCACGGCATCTGTGCCCACGCCGTTCGATCGCGAAAAAAGCATAAGAACGAACCTTGGGAGGAACCTATGTACCCGACGCACCTGCGCCGGAAGGCGAGTGTCTTCGCTGCGGCGCTCCTGTCTTCCGTCTTCTGCTTCTCCGCCATGGCCGCCGGACCGGATGTCGTCTCCGGACCGAGCTCGGATCCGAAGTGCTTCGTGCCCTGGAGCGATCAGACCAAGTTCTTCAAATATGCCCCCAAGCCCGGGCCGTATCGCATCGCGCTCGCCAACGGCTTCATCGGCAACACCTGGCGCATCCAGATGATCAAGACCGCCAAGGCCTATGCCGATCAGCCGGACGTCAAGGCCAAGCTGAAGGAGTTCAAGGTGGTCTCGACCGGCGAGGACGTCGCCGCGCAGATCGCCGCCGTCAACAACTTCATCGACTCCGGCTATGACGCCATCGTGATCAATGCACAGAACCCGACCGCCTTCGCGCCGGTGATCAAGCGCGCCAAGGCCAAAGGCGTGATCCTGGTCGCCTTCGACAACATCCTCGACACCGAGGATGCGATCAACGTCGACGTCGACCAGAAGGGCCTCGGCGTCTACTGGGCCAACTGGCTGATCAAGGAAATCCCGAACGGCGGCAAGATCCTCGAAGTGCGCGGCGTCGCCGGCACCTCGGTCGATACCGACCGCCACAACGGCATCCACGAGACGCTCGATGCTTCGGGCAAGAAGTGGGACGTGGTCGAGGTCGTCGGGAAGTGGGACGACGGCACGGCGCAGAAGGCCTCGGCCGATGCGATCGCGGTGCAGAAGCACTTCGACGGCATCACCGTGCAGGGCGGCTCGACCGGCACCGTGCGCGCCTTCATCGACGCGAAGCATCCCTTCGTCCCGGTCGGCGGCGAGACCGAGAACGGCTTCCGCAAGCTCTGCGCCGAGCATTCCGCCGAGGGTCTGAAATGCGCCTCCGGCGGCACCGGCCCGGCCCAGGTCTCCGTCGCCATCAAGACCGCGATCGCGGCTCTGGAGGGCAACGTGGTGCCGCAATCGGTGAAGCTGCCGCTGGCGACAACCGAAGATCCGAACTTCAAGGACGGCGAAAACTACTACGCCGGCCAGTCGGACAACTTCTTCGTCGGCAACTCCTTCCCGACCTGCGGGATCAACTTCACGGCCCAGGAAATCATGGGCCAGTCGCAGGAAAACCAGTAAGATTGCGACTGTAATAAGCAGTTGACGAATCCCGGCGCCGCTGGGGATGCTTCCCGGCGGCGCCGCTTCGTTCATAGAACGCTTGATGGTTCGAGCTCGCTGGCAAGACCCTCACCCTGTCCCTCTCCCTACGGGCGAGGGGACGCTGCGTCGTGGGCCGCTCTCACTCGGCATCAGCGATCACTCGGTGAACCGCTTTCCCCGTGCGGGCAAGGGTGGGTTGAGGGCCTTGTGGCAGCCTGAGGCCCTTCAAGGTTTCACTCTGCCGATGAGCATTTAGATGGACGCTTCGTCCGCCGCGCCGCTCTTCACCATGGAAGGCGTCTCCAAGCGCTATGGCGGCGTCAACGCACTGACCAAGGCGGATCTCGCCGTCGCCCCGGGGCGCATCCACGGCGTGCTCGGCGAGAACGGCGCCGGCAAATCCACGCTGATGAAGATCATGGCCGGCGTGGTCCAGCCGGACGAGGGCCGGATGGCGCTCGAAGGGCGCGCGGTCTCCTTCGCCAATCCGGCGGCCGCCAACGATGCGGGCATCGTCTGCATCTTCCAGGAGCTTTCCCTGGTGCCGGACCTCTCGGTCGCCGAGAACATCTGCATCAGCAATCCGCCGAAGCGCTTCGGCCTGATCGACCGCCGCGCCCAGCGCCGCATCGCCGAGGATGCGCTCGCCCGCGCCGGCGGCGAGGACATCCATCCCCTGACGCCCGTCAAGGACCTGCCGCTCTCCCGCCGCCAGCTGGTCGAGATCGCCAAGGCCCTGGTCAGGAAGCCGCGCATCCTGATCCTCGACGAGGCGACCTCGGCCCTGACCGCCGCCGACGTGCGCAAGATCTTCGCCGTGCTGAAGCGGCTGCGCAGCGAGGGCCTGGCGCTGCTCTACATCTCGCACCGCATGCAGGAGATCGCCGAGCTCGCCGACGAGTGCACCGTCTTTCGCAACGGCCGCAATGTCGGCACCTTCGGCGCCGGCAGCAAGAGCGAGACCGAGATCGTCGAGATGATGATCGGCCGCGAATACAGCCATGTGTTCCCGCCGAAGCCGGCGCCCCAGCCGGAGAGCGCGAAACCGACGCTCGAGGTGCGCAATCTCTCCTGGAACAATCGCCTCAAGGACGTCTCGCTCGGCATCCGCCCCGGCGAGATCGTCGGCCTCGGCGGGCTTGACGGCCAGGGCCAACGTGAATTGTTGCTGGCGCTCTTCGGTGTGCTCCGCAGCGCGTCGGGCGAGATCCTGATCGACGGCAAGAAGGTGACGCTCAGCTGCCCGAGCGATGCGAAGCGCGGGAATATCGGGATGGCGCTCATCCCAGAGGACCGCAAGACCGAGGGCCTGATGCTGCCGATGTCGGTGCGCGACAACCTTTCGCTGGCCTCGCTGGCGCGATTCTGCAAGGGCGGCGTGGTCGATCGCGCCGCCGAGCAGAAGGCGATCGACGAGATGATCGCGCTGCTCGCCATCCGCACCGATGGCATCGACGTGCCGGTCGGCACCCTCTCCGGCGGCAACCAGCAGAAGACCGTCATCGCCAAATGGCTGATGACCAAGCCGCGCGTGATCCTGTTGAACGATCCCACCCGCGGCATCGACGTCGGCACCAAGGCGGAGATCTATCAGCTGCTGCGCAAGCTGGCCGATCGGGGGGCCGCCATCCTCTACTATTCCACCGACTACGACGAGCTGGTCGGCTGCTGCGATCGCGTGCTGGTGCTCTATGACGGCGCGGTCAGCCGCGTGCTCGCCGGCGCGGAAATCACCGAGCGCGCCCTGGTCTCCAGCGCGCTCAATGTCGGGGGCGGCCGCGAGATGCCGGTCCTGGCCGGAGCCGGGCGATGACCGATCAGGCTCTTCCCGTCCGGCAGAGCGGCGATTGGCGCTTCAAGCTCGCCGAGCATCGCGGCACGCTGCTGGCGCTCGGCGTCTTCGTCTTCATGTTTGCACTCTATACCGCCAACCATCCGGCGGGCTTCAGCGCCGATGTCGTCACCACGGCCTCCAACAAGGGCGTGTTGCTGGCGCTGGTGGCGATTGCCCAGACCTTCGTCGTGCTGACCGCCGGTATCGATCTCTCGGTCGGCATGATCTTCGTGCTCACCAACACGGTCGCCTCCTATATCGCGATCGGCTCTCCGCTGATGACGGCGCTCGGCATCCTCGGCGTCATGGCGACGGGCCTGGCCTGCGGTGCGGTCAACGGCGTCATCGTCATTTACGGTCGCCTGCAACCGATCGTCACCACGATCGCCACCGGCGCCGTGTTCTTCGGCCTGGCGCTGCTGCTGCGCCCCGATCCCGGCGGCGACGTGAACGAGAACCTCGCCGATTTCCTGACCGGCCAGCTTCCCGGCGGCATCCCCACCAGCGCGGTCTTCCTGCTCGTCGTCGTGCTGGTGATCTGGGTCCCGTTCCGCCGCTCGGTTCTGGGGCGCACGGTCTATGCGGTGGGCTCCTCGGAGCAGGCGGCCTACATGTCCGGCCTGCAGATCCGGCGCGCCAAGTTCTTGGCCTATGCGCTCTCCGGTCTGCTGGCCTCGATCGGCGGCCTCTTCATCACGTTCGTCACCTATACCGGCGAGGCCTCCTCGGCCAATGCCAACACCTATACGCTGAACTCTATCGCCGCCGTCGTGCTCGGCGGCGTCTCCCTCTATGGCGGAAGGGGTAGCGCCGTCGGCGCCATCTTCGGCGCGCTCATCTTCCGCACCATCGGCGACCTCCTGTTCGTGTTCGACCTCGATCCGCTCTGGCAGCCGCTCTTCCTCGGCATCGTGCTGCTGATCTCGGTCTGCCTGGGGTCGTTCCGGCTGATCCGGGTCCGCAACCGGCTCGAGCTGTTCGGTTGAGAGTCGCATGAAGACGCTCGCCGCCAACTCGCCCCTGCGCCGCATCGATCCCGCGGTCGCGACCGCCTTCGGCTGCATCATCGCCCTGCTGCTGGTGGGCTCGTTCATCAATGCGAACTTCCTCTCGCCGGAATACCTGCTGCAGCAGCTCCAGGTCGGCTCCTTCCTGGCGCTGATCTCGACCGGCATGATGCTGGTGATCCTGTTGGGACAGATCGACCTCTCGGTGCCCTGGATCATTACCGTCGGCGGCATGATGTCGACCGCCGCCGCAGGCTGGGGACACCTCGGCGCCACCTTCGCCATCCCGATCGGCATCTTCTGCGGCCTCATCTTCGGCGTGATCAACGGCATCGGCGTCGCCTATCTGCGCGTGCCGTCGATGATCTTCACCCTCGGCATCAATGCGGTCGCGCAGGGGTTCATGGTGGTCCGCACCGGCGGCTTCGCGCCCCAGGACATGGCGACCGCGAGCATGCACGATCTCGCGACCGGGCATCTCGTCCTCGGCATCCCGAATCCGCTCTGGGTCTGGGTCGCGGTCGGCGGGGCCACGGTCTTCCTGCTGCGCCGGACCATCTTCGGCCGCGCGGTTTACGCGATCGGCAACCGCGAGATCGCGGCCTATCTCTCTGGCATCCGCACCCAGCGCGTGGTGCTGGCCGCCTTCGCCATGTCGGGCGCGCTCGCCGCCTTCGCCGGCGCCCTCCTCGCCGGCTACTCGACCAAGGCCTATCAGGGCATGGGCGACCCCTATCTCCTGCCGGCGATCGCCGCCGTGGTCTTGGGCGGAACCTCGATCCTCGGCGGCCGAGGCACCTATCTCGGCACCGTCGCTGGGGTCATCCTGATCACGCTCCTGCAGTCGATTCTCTCGGTCACCCAGATCGAGGAGGCCTTCCGCCAGCTGATCTACGGCGCCGTCATCATCGTCATGCTGCTGCTCTACGGACGCGGCGCCCGGGTCGCCGCCTGAGGTCATCGGCTGAGCCGATATTTGCTGCAACCTCAGCGGTTTAGTCCATCCGGCTTAGCCCGTTCAAGGGGTTTGCAGCCGGGGATCGGCTTTGCTATAAGCAGCGCCGCCGGATATGGCCTGTTCCTCGGTAGCTCAGCTGGTAGAGCGTCGGACTGTTAATCCGCAGGTCGTTGGTTCGAGTCCAACCCGAGGAGCCATCTCGCCTTTGACGCAATTCAGCAATCAGCTTCAATCGCCTGTATCCCTGCCGCGCGAGAGCGAGCGTGACAGCGGCAGCTGCATCAGCAGGTCCCCTGTGCGCGCGTCCGGCACGGACCAGAGGACGCCGAAGAGCTGGTTCGCAACGAGAAACAGCGGGCCGTGGCATCGCGCGACCGCTCTCAATACCCGACCGTGAACCGCATCTAGCTCGTTGCGAGGCGCCGCGGACCCCGCGAAGGCTGCCAGTCTGCGCACACACGACCTTCGTCAGCATCGCCGATGCTCGTCGATCAAGACGTCGATGACGTGCCGCGAATGGTCGATTTCACGCGAATCGTTGGTGCCCGCCATGCCGGCCACGAGGATCAGCGCTTTCCACAGAGTCCAGCCGCGGCCGCGCATCCAGGTCTCGGCGTCGAGCGGCAGTGCCTGCCGAAATGCCGCGCGACTCTTGCCGTCGAACAGCGTCCACGCAATCGCCAGGTCGCAAGCCGGATCGCCGACGCCGGACGAGCCGAAGTCGATGACGGCAGCAAGCCGCCCGTCGCGCACCAGGAGATTGCCCACCGCGACGTCGCCATGCAGCCAGACCGGCGCCCGCCGCCATGCGCTCGACAGCGCATCCGCCCATAGGCTTCGCGCACCGCGCACGTCGATTTCGCCGCCCAGCCGCTCGAGAGCGTCTCGGGTCTCGCGATCATAGTGGGCCAATGAGCCGCCGCGCCAGAAATTGTGCGATCCGGGCGACGGTCCGCCTGTGGCATCGACCCTCTGCAGGGCCTGCAGGAAACCGGCAAGCTGGGTCGCGAATGCCGGCATGTCGGCGATGTTGTTCGGGCGCGCCGGTTCACCTTCCAGCCAGCGATAGACGGACCAGGGGAACGGATATCCACGGCCCGGTTCTCCCTTCGCGACCGGTGTCGGAATGGCGAACGGCAGCAGCGGCGCCAGACGCGGCAACCAGCGCTGTTCTTTCTCCACCTGATCCCGATAGCGCCCGGCGCTCGGCAAGCGCGCCGTCATCTCGCTGCCGAGCCGAAAGGTTCGATTGTCCCAGCCGCCCGGCTCGAGCGCGACGATCGGGAGATCGGCCCAGCGGGGAAACTGCTCCGCGATCAGCTGCCGCACCAGTGCCGCGTCGATCGCCGGCACGGTTTGCTCAATCACTGGATCATCGCCTCGATATTGTAGCCATCGGGATCCAGCACGAATCCGGCGTAGTAGGTCGCGCTGTATTGCGGCCGCGGCCCCGGCGCGCCGTTGTCGACGGCGCCTGCCGCGAGCGCCGCGCGGTGGAAGGCATCGACGTCGTCCTTGCTGCGCACTCGGAACGCCACGTGGACCCGCGTCAGGGGCGGCTTCTCCTCCGATCGCTGGATCTCGAACAACCCGTCGCCGATGTCGAAGGCCCAGAACACCCCCTCTTTGCCGAAAGCAATGCGGTAGCCAAGCGGTGCCAAGGCCCGCTCGTAGAACGCCTTGCTCCGCGCGAGGTCGCTCACCGCAAAGGTCACATGGTCGATCATGAAGCCGCGCCCACGACCGGCAGATTCACGTCGGCGAAAAGCGTCTCAGTCGCGCTGCGTAGTCGATATCCTCGCGCTCCTGATTTGCCGCAGTGTCGCTCAAATCAATTCCGCGCTTCAGACCGCCCGACGACTTGCTAACGGGCGGCATCACGCGCTCGGGCTCCGCGGCCGCCTTGCGCCGCTGCCGAACGGATGGATTCTGATCGCTGCCTCTGGTTTGCGTTGTCATTCTTCATGACATGCTACTTGTCGTTCTGCGTGTCAATCATCGACGCATCTCTCCCGAGCGGCTATGTACGAAGTCCTCTCCACACTGATGCCTGCCAGCTCTCCTGCCGTCCGTTGGCAGGAGCGAGCAAGACCCGGGATGCCGGATTGTGCGGCCAGCGCTAAGTTAGGCCCATGCCCCTGCAGAACCGGGTCACACCCTTCGGCGAGATCATCGCGACGCCCGAGCGCGGAACGCTCATGGGCAATCGCGGGATCATCCATGATCCGATGACCCGTACCCTGCTGAAGAAGCGCTGGAGCCTGAAGGCCTGGCTGATCTGCCGGCTGCACTACAAGGGCCTGCATCGCGACGTCATGGCGCGGCGCAGCTGGACCGAGCTCTTCTTTCTCGACGAGGCGACGGCGCTCGCCGCCGGCCATCGCCCCTGCTTCCTCTGCCGCCGCGCCGAGGCGGAGGCCTTCCGCTCGGCCTGGGCCCTGGCTAAAGGCGGCTCCTTGCCGTCGGCGCCGGAGATCGACGCGGCCCTGCATCGTGAGCGGCTCGATGGCCGGTCGAAGCGCATGCACGTTCTGCCTCACCCCGTCGCACAACTGCCCGATGGCACGATGGTCGCAACGGGAAGCCAAGCGCTTCTGGTTCTGGCGGGGCGGACCCTGCTCTGGTCGCCCGGAGGCTATCGCTGGGCGGAAAGTCGCCCGCCGATCGACGGACTGCTGACACCGCCCTCGACCCTCGCGGCCTTGCGCGCGGGATATCGGCCCGCATTGCATGCTTCCGCAGAGGCCCCTTCGTGACTATATCAATCGCATGATCGAAGACCTGTTCTCCGAGACCGAGACCGAGCTGCCGCGCGAAGCCATGGCCGAAGGCGCCGTGCTGATGCGCGGTCGCGCACTCGCGCTTGACGATGCGTTACTCGCGGGAGTCGAGGCGATTGCGGCGGTGTCGCCGTTCCGGCATCTGACGACGCCCGGCGGCTTCGTCATGTCGGTCGCCATGACCAATTGCGGCGCGGTCGGTTGGGTCTCCGACCGCACCGGCTACCGCTACGATCCGATCGACCCGGAAACCGGCCGGCCCTGGCCGCCGATGCCCGAGGGCTTTCGTACGCTTGCGATCGAAGCGGCGGCGGCGGCCGGCTATCCGGACTACGCCCCCGACGTCTGCCTCATCAACCGCTACGAGCCCGGTGCGCGTCTCTCGCTGCACCAGGATCGCGACGAGCTGCACCTGCCCCATCCGATCGTCTCGGCCTCTCTCGGCCTCCCCGCCACGTTCCAGTTCGGCGGCTTGAAACGCAACGGCCCGATCTCGCGCTATGCGCTGCGGCACGGCGATGTCGTGGTCTGGGGCGGCCCGTCGCGCCTGTTCTTCCACGGTGTCTCGCCGTTGAAGGATGGCAAGCATCCGAAGCTCGGCCGCATGCGCATCAATCTCACCTTCCGCCGCGCCCGTTAGCGTCTCCCGCAAGGATCGGAGCGTTTTCACCGGCGAGGCACTCTACATTCGTTCTCAGCAACGAAGGATGGAGAGTGTCATGTCCGAACGTATCCGCTATGCCTGGGGCGAGAGCTCGCTCGGAAAATTCGTCGCCGCTGTTTCGGAGCACGGCCTCGTGGCCTTCGAGTTCGCCGACGACCGGGAAGCGGCACTGGTGCGCTTTCTCGATCGCCTCACCGGCGCGACGCTCGAACCCGACCCCAACGGCCTCGCCGCGCTGGTCGCCGCGCTTGCTGCCGTCGTCGACCGCCCGGAAAGCGATCCCGGCATTCCCCTCGATCCACGCGGTAGTGCATACCAGAAACAGGTCTGGACCCTGCTGCGCGAGATTCCGGTCGGCGAGACCACGAGCTACGGCGCGCTCGCCGCCGGGCTCGGCAGCCGCGATGCGCGCGACGTCACCGCGGCTGTTGCCGAGAACGCGATCGCCATTCTCATTCCCTGCCACCGCGTGGTGAAGAAGGACGGATCGCTGTCCGGCTATCGCTGGGGCGTGCGGCGCAAGCGCGCCCTGCTCGACCGCGAGCGTCAGGCTGTCCCCTTCGGCCTCGCCGGGTCCTTGATGTGATCGACGAAGGCGCGCAGGGCCGGCGGCATCTGCCGCCGGCTGGGATAGTAGAGGTAGAATCCGGGAAAGGGCGGCGTCCAGTCCTTCAGCAGATGGACCAGCTTTCCGGCCGCGATCAGCGGCCTGACCCGATGCGCGAACAGGAAGGCGATACCGACCCCCTCGAGCACCGCGCGCAGGACCAGGTCCGGGTCGTTGGCGATCAGCGGCCCCTGGACCGCGGCTTCGAGCTTCTCCTCGCCGCGCTCGAACTCCCAGCGATAGAGGCTGCCGTCGCTCGGCCAGCGCGAGGCGATGCAGCGATGCGCCTGCAGCTCGCGCGGCGTCCTCGGCCGGCCGAAGCGCGCGATGTAGGACGGCGCCGCGACGGCGATCAGCTGCAGCTCGCCGCCGAGCCGGACCGCGACCATGTCCTTCTCCACCTTCTCGCCGAGCCGGACGCCGGCATCGAAGCGCTGGGCGACGATGTCGACCAAACGATCGTCGATCACCAGATCGAGCGTGACGTCGGGATAGGTGTTGAGGAACGGCCCGATCAGCGGCGCCAGATAGTCGACGGCGGCGAGCCGCGTGCTGTTGATGCGCAGCAGGCCCGACGGCGTGTCGCGCAGCGACGTCACGCCGGCAACCGCGGCATCGAGATCGTCGAGCGCCGGGCGGAGGCGCGCGAGCAGCCGCGCCCCCGCTTCGCTCGGCGCCACGCTGCGCGTCGTCCGATTGAGCAGCCGGATGCCGAGGCGCTCCTCGAGCCCGCGGATGGTCTGGCTCAGCGCCGAAGGCGAGACGCCGAGATGTGCGGCCGCCCGGGCGAAGCTGCCGTGCTCCACGATCGCCGCGAAAGCCTTGAGCTCGGCGTAGTCGCTCCCGCGCATTCTATATCGCCCGCTTCATAACCAATGCAGATGATATCGCATTATTGAATGAGCGGAAAAGCCCATCTTGTCCCCTATCAACGCCAGGAGAGACGCCATGAACGCGACGCTGCTTGCCAAGCCTGACGCCGTCACTGCGCTCGACACCTACCGCCTGCTCGGCCGCTCCGGCCTGCGGGTCTCGCCGCTCGCCTTGGGCACCATGACCTTCGGCACCGACTGGGGCTGGGGCAGCGATCTCGAGGACTCGCGCCGCATCTTCGACGCCTATGTCGATCGCGGCGGCAATTTCATCGACACCGCCAACCAGTATACCGGGGGCACTTCGGAGCGTTTCATCGGCACGATCGCAGCGCAGAAACGCGACCGGCTCGTGATGGCCACCAAATACTCGCTGCCGCTGGACTACAGCGACCCGAATGCGGGTGGCAATCACCGCAAGAGCATGCTGCGCTCGGTCGAATCCAGTCTCGAGCGCTTGCAGACCGACTATATCGACCTGCTCTATCTCCATATCTGGGACTTCACCACCCCGGTCGAGGAGATTCTCCGCGCGATGGACGATCTCGTGCGCGCCGGCAAGGTTCTCTATCTCGGCATCTCGGACACGCCGGCCTGGCAGGTCGCGCGCATGCAGACCATCGCCGAGCTGCGCGGCTGGGCGCCGCTGGTGGCGCTCCAGGTCGAGTATAATCTGATCGAGCGCACCGTCGAACGCGACTTGATCCCGATGGCGCGTGAGATGGGGCTTGGCGTCATCCCGTGGTCGCCGCTGGCGAGCGGAGTCCTCTCCGGCAAGTACAGCCGCGCCGACCTCGATTCCGGCAGCGGCGTCGCCTCGGCCCAAGGCACGCGCAAAAACGTCGCGGCGGCGCAGGGCGCGCTCAACGAGCGCGGCCTCGCGATCGCCGACGTGGTGAAAGCGGTCGCCAAGGAGCTCGGCAAGACGCCGGCTCAGGTGGCGCTCGCCTGGACGCTGCTCGATCCCACCGTCACCGCGCCGATCGTCGGCGCGCGAACGCTCGCACAGCTGGAGGACAATCTCGGGGCGCTGGAAGTGCGCTTCAGCGAGGACCAGCGCCGGCGGCTCGACGAGGCGAGCGCGATCGAGCTCGGCTTCCCGCATGCGATGCTGGCCCGGCCGCTGACCCGGGCCGTCATGTTCGGCGACTTGAAGATCGCCCGCCGCGATTCTTAGGCGACGCCTGATCCGGGGCCGGCGCCAAGCGCTGAATCAGCCAGCGCGCCGCCGGCCCGAGCGCCTTGTCGCGGCGATGAGCGACCACCAGCGGGAAGCGCGGCATGCGGTCCGCACCTTCCCAGCGCCTGGGCTTCAGCTCCACAAGGCGTCCCGCGGCGAGGTCGTCCGCAATCAGATTGCGCGGCATGCTGCACCATCCGATCCCGGCGAGCAGCAAGTCGCGCCGCAGATGGATGTCGGTGATACGCCAGCGCCGCACGGCATGCACGCCGTAGTCGCGACGGTCTCTCACTTCCGATCGCGCGCTCAAGACCAGCTGCAGATGATCGCGGAGAAGCTCCGGTGCGAAGCGCCCCTTGAGCTGCGCCAGCGCGTGACCCGGTGCGGCGACCGCCACCAGCTCGATCTCGCCGCAGGTGCTCATCTCGAGATCGCCGGCTGGCGGGCGCGGCTCCGCGATGATGCCGAGATCGGCCCAGCCTTCGAGCAGGGCCGTCACCGCCGCGTCGAAATACTCGGTGCTGATCCGGAGCTGCACCAGCGGGAAGGCCTCGTTGAAATCCTTGAGCGCACCGGCGAGCCAGTCCGGCGCGAACGGACCGACCACCAGCGAGAGCTCCGGCTCCAGCCCCTCGGTCATGCCCGCCGCCTGCAGGCGGAAGTCCCCCACATCGTCGAGGATGCGGTGCGCGCGGGGCAGCAGCGCGCGTCCGGCCTCGGTCAGGGTCGGACGATAGGCCGAGCGGTCGAACAGCAGCACCCCGCTCTGCTCCTCCAGCTTCTGGATCGCATAGGTTATGGCCGACTGGGCGCGGTTCATCCGGCGCGCCGCGGCCGCGAAGCTGCCCTCGGCGGCGACGGCGGCGAAGACCGCGAACTGGTCCAAGGTGAGGGAATCCACTCGTTCACCCATTTCGATAGAGATGTTCGAAACTATCACTATTTTCTTGGAGATGGAATCGGGCCATCTCTCAGGCACCGGCCCTCCCACAGAGCGAGAAAAATGATGATCGACACCCGCACCGCGCCTTACGCCGCCTTGCTCCTGCGCCTGACCCTTGGCGGCCTGTTCCTGGCCCATGCCGGCCTGAAGATCTTCGTCTTCACCCCCGCGGGCACCGCTGGCTTCTTCCAGTCGATCGGCCTTCCCGCCGGCCTCGCCTATCTGACCATGGCCTGGGAGGTCGCCGGCGGGCTCGCGCTGCTGCTCGGGGTCTGGCCGCGCCTGGTCGCGGTCGCCATGGTTCCCCTGATGCTGGGGACGATCGTCACCGTGCATGGCGCCAACGGCTTCTGGTTCAGCAACGAGCACGGCGGCTGGGAATACCCGGCCTTCTGGAGCATTGCGCTGCTCGCGCTGGCACTGCTCGGCGATGGCGTTGCCGCGCTGAAGCCTGGTCTGCCGTTTGTCGGTGCGACCGGCGCCGTGCGCACGCAGCATTCCTGAACCGACATGACCCGACAGCCCAGCCTCTACATCACCCATGGCGGCGGCCCGTGCTTCTGGATGGAGTTCGGGCCGCCCTTCGGGCCGCACGGCTTCGACAAACTGCGCGCCTATCTCTCCGGGTTGCTCGCATCGCTGGCGGAGCGACCGAAGGCGATCCTGGTGATCTCCGGCCACTGGGAAGAGGACCGGCCGACGGTCAGCACCGCGGCCGCGCCGGGCATGTTGTTCGACTACTACGGCTTCCCGCCGCATACTTATCAACTCAGCTACCCGGCGCCTGGCTCGCCGGCGCTGGCGCTGCAGGTGCGCGGTCTCTTGCAACAGGCCGGCATCGACTGCCGCACCGATGGCAGCCGCGGCTTCGATCACGGCGTGTTCGTGCCGCAGCTGATCATCGACCCCGAGGCGAAGATCCCGGTCGTCATGCTCTCGATGCAGCATGACCTCGATCCCGCGCGTCACATCGCGATCGGTGCCGCGCTGGCCCCGCTGCGAAACGAAAGCGTGCTGATCATCGGCAGCGGCAGCAGCTATCACAACCTGCGCCGGTTCTTCGACGGCGACGGACGCGACTCCCTCACCTTCGACGACTGGCTGAACGAGACCGTGACCACGGATCCGAGGCAGCGCGACGCGCGGCTTGTGGGTTGGGCCAAGGCTCCGGCGGCGCGCGCCTGCCATCCGCGCGAGGAGCATCTGATCCCGCTGATGGTGGCGGCCGGCGCCGGCGGCGAGGATCGCGGCCGGCGCACCTTCCGCGACCTGCTGGGCGGCAAGGCGGTCTCCTGCTTCGCCTTCGGCTAGTCGGACGCCGCGCGCTCCAGGTTCCTGGTTAGCTGCAGCAGTCCGCTGCGCGTGGTCTCGGCATCGGGCGAGGACATGGCCGCCTCGATCGCCCCGTGCGCTGCGCACCAGAGCGGATAGGCTTCGGCCAGCAGCGCACTGCCCGCAGCGGTCAGATGCAGCCGCTTGGTGCGCTTGTCCTCGGCACCCTTCCTCGCCGCGACCAGCCCGCGCCGCTCCAGCGACTTCAACGCCGCCGTCAGGGTGGTGCGGTCCATGGCGAGGAACCGCGCCGTCTCGCCCATGGTCGGCGCCGGCCGATTGAGTGACATCAGCAGCGAGTACTGTCCGCTGGTAAGATCGAGCGGCCGGAACACGTCGTCGAAATGCCGCGCCAGCGCCCGCGCGGCCCGCTGCACATGCAGGCAGAGGCAGGCCCGCGCCACCTCGCCCGCGATCGCGCCCGTGATCTCTTTCGATTCCTGCCGCTTGCGGTTTGACATGGCCCAATATCGTTGATATCAACCTATTCGTCAATCCGGCCCCTGCTGCGAGGAGATCGTCATGAGACTCCACTACGCCGAGACCGTGAATGGGCGCAAAGCCTGCGCCGCCGCCAAATACCTCGAGGTCGATGTCGCGTTCGTCCGGGTCGATCTGCGGCGCGGCGAGCAGAAGCAGCCTTCCTTCCTTGCGCTCAACCCCATGGGCCGCGTGCCGGTGCTGGAGACGCCGGAGGGCGCGCTCTGGGAGTCGAACGCAATCATGTGCCGGCTCGCCCGCGAGGCCGGCTCGGATTTCTGGCCGCAGGACGATCGCCAGTTCGAGGTGCTGCGCTGGCTGTTCTGGAGCTCGGAGCATTTCTCGCGCCACGCCAGCCGGCTCTATTTCGAATATCTGATAAAGCCGCTGTTCGGCCTCGGCGCGCCCGACGAGAAACTCTGCGCGGAGGCGGACGGATTCGTGCGCCAGCTCGGCGCCATCCTCGACCATCATCTCAAGGGGCGCCGCTGGTTGATCGGCGACACGCTGACCGTCGCGGATTTCGCCGTCGGCGGCACGCTCCCCTATGCCGAGAAGGCAAAGATCCCGGTTGGGGAATTTCCGGAGATCATGCGCTGGGCCGCCGCGCTCGACAGTCTGCCGGCCTGGCACGATCCCTATCCCGTGGCCAAGGCCGCGGCCTGATTTCATTCCAATCAAGCGGAGGAGCGGGTGATGGAACAGCATGACGTCGTCTCGCGCGAGCACTGGCTCGCGGCGCGCAAGGCGCTCCTCTTGAAGGAGAAGGCGCTGACCCGGATGAACGAGCGGCTCGCCGCCGAGCGCCGCGCCCTGCCCTGGGTCAAGATCGACAAGCCCTATGTCTTCGAGTCCGAGACCGGCAAGATGACGCTCGGCGATCTGTTCGAGGGCCGCAGCCAGCTGATCGTGCGCCATTTCATGCTCGGTCCGGGCTGGAAGGCCGGCTGCGTCGGCTGCTCCTTCGGCTCCGATCACGACCAGGGCGCGCTCGTGCATCTGCGCAACCACGACGTGGCCTTCGTCAACATCTCGCGGGCGCCGCTGCCGGAGATCCAGGCCTACAAGCGGCGCATGGGCTGGACCATCCCCTGGGTCTCGTCCTTCGGCAGCGACTTCAACTACGACTTCAACGTCTCCTTCCGCGAGGAGGATGGACAGAGTTTCTACAATTACACCATGCGGGATTTCTCCAGCGACGAGCTGCCCGGCGTCAGCGTCTTTCTCAAGGACGAGAGCGGTGCGATCTATCACACCTATTCCTGCTTCGCCCGCGGCGACGAAGCCGCCACCAGTGCGTTCTTCTATCTCGACCTCACACCCAAGGGGCGCAACGAGAACGGGCCGCACAAGAACCTGATGGATTGGGTGAAGCGGCACGACGAGTACGAATCCGCAGCCACGGCCTCTTGCTGCGGGAATGCGGCGGCCCAGTGAGAGTTCAATTGCAGCAAGGATCACATCATGGCGACAGTGAATAAGCTGGTCACCTGTCTCTGGTTCGACGGCAAGGCCGAGCAGGCGGCGCGCTACTACGTCTCGGTCTTCAAGAACGCCCGGATGGGCAAGGTCAGCTACTATCCCAGCGAAGGGATCGAGCAGCACGGCCAGCCTGCGGGACGCGTGATGGTGGCGGAGTTCGAGATCGAGGGGCAGCAATTCATCGGCCTCAACGGCGGGTCGCAGTTCAAGTTCTCCGAGGCGATCTCCTTCCAGGTGATGTGTGACGACCAGGCGGAGGTCGACTATTTCTGGTCCACGCTGACGCAGGACGGCGGCGAGGAAGGTCCCTGCGGCTGGCTCAAGGACAAGTTCGGCCTCTCCTGGCAAATCGTGCCCAAGCGCCTGATGGCCATGATGGGCGATTCCGACACCAAGAAGACCGGGCGGGTGATGAAGGCCTTCATGCAGATGAAGAGGTTCGACCTCGCGGCACTGGAGCGTGCCTACGCCGAATAGACCGACTGGCCGGAGACTTGCATGATCTGGGGGGTTGACCGTCAGTCCCTCGGAGGATGCATCATGGCCCGGCTGCCCAGCGCGCTTCGCGCCCTGGCGATTCTCGTTGTCCTGCAAGCCCTTGGTGGCTGTGCCTGGTCCGATCATGCGCCCTTGGTCATGAAGGTGCCGAGCCCGGTCTCCCAGGCGACGCCCTGCATTGCCGCGGGGCTCGGCAAGGAGTTCCAGGACGCCATGCCGGTGGTGGATCGCGGCGAGGTGCTGGGCGGCACCCAGATCAGCGTCAACGCGCCCCGGGGCGGCCTCCTCGCCTTCGTGACCATCGAGCCGCTGCCCGACGGCGGCTCGGCGGTCACCTTCTACAACGGCGATCTCTACTGGCCGAAGACCCAGACCGACGGTGTCTTCCCCGACGTCGCGCGGGACAACTGGCACCGCGCCGAAGCGGCGATCCGGAGCTGCCAACCCGCCGCCTAGATGGTGAGCCGGGGCTGGTGAGCCGGGCGGGGATCGAACCCGCGACCTACTGATTAAAAGTCAGTTGCTCTACCACTGAGCTACCGGCCCTCTTGCCCCCACCCCGACCCTCCCCCTGAATGGGGAGGGAGGTATCCGCGAGGCGGCGATGGCATCCCAGATGCGGGCGGCAAATGCAAGGGGGTTGTGCGCCCGCCCTTAGCCGCCGCCTTCGGCGAACTTCTTCTTCAGGCGCTCGGCGACGCGTGGGGGGACAAATTGGGTGATCTCACCGCCGAGCTTGCCGATCTCCTTGACGAAGCGCGAGGAGATGAACTGGTGGCGCTCCGAGGCCATGAGGAACAGGGTCTCGATCGCGGGATCGAGCCTGGCGTTCATGCCGGCCATCTGGAACTCGTATTCGAAATCGGAGACCGCGCGGAGGCCGCGGATGATGAAGCTCGCATCGACACTGGCGGCGAACTGGATCAGCAGTTTGTCGAAGGGCACGACCTCGACATTGCCGGCGAGGCCGTTCTGCGGGTCCTTGATCTCGTCCTTGACCAGGGCGACGCGCTCCTCGATCGAGAACAGCGGGCCCTTGCCGGCATTGGTGGAGACCGCGACGATCAGCTTGCCGACGAAACGGCTCGCCCGCCGGATGATGTCGAGATGCCCATTGGTGATCGGATCGAAGGTGCCCGGATAAACGCCGATCCGATCACTTGCCATTGCTCTCTCCACCAGAGTTGTCGGATTCCGGCTCGTCCCCGTTGCCGTTCTCGTCGCCGCCGTTCTCGCCCTCCTCCATGTCCGGGAGATGGGCGACGGCGACCACGCGCTCGTCGTCGGCGACCTTGAAGATGGTGACGCCCTGGGTCTGCCGCCGCGCAATGCGGATGTCGTGCACCGACGTGCGGATCAGCTTGCCGGCGTCGGTGACCAGCATGATCTGGTCGGTGTCCTCGACCGGGAAGGACGTGGTGACGTTGCCGTTGCGGCTGGAGACCTCGATATTGGCGATGCCCTGCCCGCCGCGGCCGGCGGTGCGATACTCGTAGGACGAGCTGCGCTTGCCGTAGCCCTTCTCGGTGACGGTGAGGATGAACTCCTCCGCCGCCTCGAGGGCCGCGATGCGCTCCACCGAGAGCGCGAAGCCAGTGTCCGGCCCCGTCTCGCCCTGGGCCTCGCCGTTATCTTCCGGTTCGACCTCCTCGCCGACGCTGCGGCGCTTCTGCGCGGCGTAGCGCAGATAGGCGTCGCGCTCGTCGGTCTCGACGTCGATGTGATGCAGCACCGACATGGAGACGACCTCGTCGCCGCCGCCGTTCTCGTCGCCGGCGTCGAGCTTGATGCCACGCACGCCGGTCGAGGTGCGGCCGGTGAAGACGCGCACGTCGGAGACCGGGAAGCGGATCGCCTTGCCGCTCTTGGCCGCCAGGAGGATGTCGTTGGCGTCGGTGCAGACCGCGACGCCGATCAGCTTGTCGCCGCTCTCCAGCTTCATCGCGATCTTGCCGTTGGCCTTCACATCGACGAAGTCCGAGAGCTCGTTCCTGCGCACGTCTCCGCTCGAGGTCGCGAACATGACGTTGCTCTGCGACCAGGTCGCCTCGTCCTCGGGCAGCGGCATGATGGTGGAGATGGTCTCGCCCTCTTCGAGAGGCAGCAGGTTCACGAGCGCCTTGCCGCGGGCCTGGGGATTGCCCAGCGGCATCTTCCAGACCTTGGACTTGTAGACCATGCCACGCGTCGAGAAGAACAGCATCGGCACATGGGTATTGGCGACGAAGACCTTGGAGACGAAGTCCTCCTCGCGCGTCGCCATGCCAGCGCGACCCTTTCCGCCGCGACGCTGGGCGCGATAGGCCGAGAGCGGCACGCGCTTGATGTAGCCGCCGTGGGTGACGGTGACCACCATGTCCTCGCGCTGGATCAGGTCCTCGACGTCCTCCTCGAACTCGAGATCCTGGATGGTGGTGCGCCGCGGCGTGTCGTACTGGGCTTTGATCGCCACCAGCTCGTCGCGCATGATGCGCTGGCGCTTGGCGCGATCGTCCAAAGTCTCCAGGTGGTCGGTAATCAGCTTCGCGAGCTCGCCGAGATCGTCGGCGATCTTCTCGCGCTCGAGGCCGGTCAAGCGCTGCAGGCGGAGATCGAGGATGCCGCGGGCCTGCGTCTCGGAGAGGCGGTAGGTCACATCCGGAGTATCCGGGTATTCAGGGTCGTCGATCAGCCGCACCAGCGGCACGACGGTGGCGGCGGGCCATGACCGCGCCATCAACTGCTCGCGCGCGACCTCGGGATTGGGTGCAGCGCGGATGAGGGCGATCACCTCGTCGATATTGGCGACGGCGAGCGCCAGGCCGAGCAATGTGTGCGCCTTGGCCCGGGCCTGCGCCAGCTCGTAGACCGTGCGGCGGGTGATCACCTCTTCGCGGAAGGCGATGAAGGCGTGGATGATGTCCTTGAGCGGCATCATCTGCGGCCGGCCGCCGTTCAGCGCCAGGGCGTTGACGCCGAAGGTCGTCTGCAGCGGCGTATGGCGAAAGAGCTGGTTCAGCACCACGTCGGGATTGGCGTCGCGCTTGACCTCGATCACCACCCGGACGCCGTCGCGGTCCGATTCGTCGCGCAGCTCGGCTATGCCCTCGACGATCTTCTCGCGCACGCATTCGGCCATGCGCTCGATCATGCGGGCCTTGTTCACCTGATAGGGCATTTCGGTGACGATGATGGCGGTGCGGTCCTTGCGGATCTCCTCGAAATGACAGCGGCCGCGCAGGATGATGGAGCCGCGGCCGGTGGCGAAGGCCGAGCGGATGCCGGCGC
>DATKMF010000029.1:0-6608 GCA_035542015.1 Candidatus Cybelea sp. | reverse complement strand
CCTCGACCGCAACACGAAGGTGATCGTACAAGGCATCACCGGCCGCATCGGCAGCTTCCACGCCAAGGAGATGCGCGACTACGGCACCAACCTCGTCGGCGGTGTCACGCCCGGCAAGGGCGGCACGCAGGTCGACGGCGTCCCCGTCTTCAACACGGTGAAGGAAGCGGTGGAGAAGACCGGCGCCACGGCGTCGATCGTCTTCGTGCCGCCGCCGTTCGCCGCGGATTCGATCATGGAGGCGGCCGATGCCGGGATCCGGCTCTGCGTCGCCATCACGGATGGGATTCCGTCGCAGGACATGATCCAGGTGAAGCGCTACATGCGCCGCTACCGCGCCGAGAACCGCATGTGCCTCGTGGGCCCGAACTGCGCCGGCGTCATCAGCCCGGGCAAGGCTTTGCTCGGCATCATGCCGGGCCATATCTATCAGCCCGGCCATGTCGGCATCGTCGGCCGCTCGGGCACATTGGGCTACGAGGCGGCGGCGCAGATGAAGGAGCTCGGTATCGGCGTCTCCACCAGCGTCGGCATCGGCGGCGACCCGATCAACGGCTCCTCCTTCCGCGACATCCTGGAGCTGTTCGAGAAGGATCCCGAGACCCACGCCGTCGTCATGATCGGCGAGATCGGCGGGCCGCAGGAAGCCGAAGCGGCCGAGTTCGTGCGCGACCATATGTCCAAGCCGGTCATTGCCTACATCGCCGGCCTCTCCGCGCCGAAGGGCCGGAAGATGGGCCATGCCGGCGCCATCATCTCGGCCTTCGGCGAGAGCGCCAACGAGAAGGTCGAGATCCTGCGCGAGGTCGGCGTCGCCATTTCGCCGACCCCCGCCGAGATCGGCTCGACCGTCGCCACGGTCCTGAGACAAGCGGCGTAGGGGGCTACGTCCGCTTCAAGCCCCGCCCGGCCGTTGCTCCAGAGTCGCGGCCGGGCAGGGCGATTTCGCTGCATTCGCGCGTCGGAACCTTGTCTTGGAACAAAAAGAGAACTATACTGTCTCTCGCGCATCGACGTCCGGCCACGGCCACGGCTCGAGACCCGATCGCACCCTGGACTTATACCGGACCTATACGAAATCGCGATTCGAACCGAGACCCGATCGTGTCAATTCCGCGTTCAACTTCAGCGGCTTGACGTAGCCGGACGCCCCCTGAAACCGAGGCGCAGCGCAAAAGCAGCCGCCCTCGCGGCCGGTGCCATCGGAATGATTCCGCAATCAGCCCGCAACCCGGCAGGCGGCGATGGTGGCGCGGATGAGTTCGGGGTCGGTGACGGTCACGCTGTATTCCCGATCGAGCGCCGTGCCGCCCATGCCGACGGAGGGGTTGCGATAAGCCATGTCGCTCGGGATCGTCTTCAGCGCCGCGAAGTGGAACTCGCGGCCGCCGGTCTCGCGCACGACCTGCGCGATGGTGTCGGGGCCAAGCTCGCCGCAGGCCATGATGATGATGCGGCCACTGGCCTGGTCGTTGAGCCGCTTCAGCAGCGGGATCGCCTCGACCGCGGTCGCGCGCTGGCCGCTGGTGAGGACGCGCTGGACGCCGCAGCGGATCAGCGCCTCCAGCGCCGCCTCGGGATCGCGGGTCATGTCGAAGGCGCGATGGCAGGTGACGCTGAGCGGTTGCGCCGCCTCGATCAGCGCCGTCATCCGTTCCTCGTCGATGCGCCCGTCCGCGGTGAGGCAGCCGATCACGATGCCGGCGGCACCGAGCCGCGCCACCGCGCGCGCGTCGTCGAGCATGGTGGCGAACTCGGCGTCGGAATAGAGGAAGTCGCCGCCGCGCGGCCGGAGGATCACATGGATCGGGATATAGGCGAGCTTCAACGCGGCGCGGATGGTGCCGAAGCTGGGCGTGATCCCGCCCTCGAGCAGGCTGGCGCAAAGCTCGACCCGATCGCCGCCGCCCTCCTGGGCCGCGACGACGCCGTCGATCCCTTCGACGCAGATCTCGAAGATCATGCCCTACTCGACGTCGAACTTGACACCCTGGGCCAGCGGCAGCTGCTTGCCGTAGTTGATGGTGTTGGTCGCGCGCCGCATGTAGGCCTTCCAGGAATCCGAGCCCGCCTCGCGGCCGCCGCCGGTCTCCTTCTCGCCGCCGAAGGCACCGCCGATCTCGGCGCCCGAGGGGCCGATGTTGACATTGGCGATGCCGCAGTCGGAGCCGGAGGCGGCGGTGAAGCGCTCGGCCTCGCCGAGATCGCGGGTGAAGATCGAGGAGGAGAGGCCCTGGGGCACCGCGTTGTGGAGGCGCAAGACCTCGTCGAAGTCCTCGTATTTCATCACGTAGAGGATCGGCGCGAAGGTCTCGCGCTCGACCGGGCCCGCCTGCTTCGGCATCTCGACCAGGGCCGGCTGGACGTAATAGGCATGGGGCAAGGTGTCGGCGTCGTGCCGCGCGCCGCCATGGACCTTGCCGCCGGCGGCGGTCGCGTCGTTCAGCGCCCGCTCCATGCCCTGATAGGCGCGGTGGTCGATCAGCGGGCCGATCAGCGTGCCCTGATGCAGCGGGTTGCCGATGGTGACCGAGCGATAGGCCTTGATGAGGCGCGGCAGCAGCTGGTCGTAGACGCTCGCATGGACGAAGAGCCGGCGCAGCGTGGTGCAGCGCTGTCCGGCGGTGCCCATCGCGGCGAAGGCGACGGCGCGCAAAGTGAGGTCGAGATCGGCCGAGGGGCAGACGATCGCCGCGTTGTTGCCGCCCAATTCGAGGATCGCGCGGGCAAAGCGCTGGGCGAGCCGCGGCGCCACGGCCTTGCCCATGGCGGTCGACCCCGTCGCCGACAAGACCGCGACCTTCGGATGGTCGACCAGAACCTCGCCGACCTCGCGGCCGCCGACCAGCAGCGACATCAGATGATCGGGCGCCTTGCCGCCCTGCTCGGCGAAACGGGCGACGGCGCGGTTGAACAGGGCGGTTGTCGCCAGCGCGGTCAGCGGCGTCTTCTCCGACGGCTTCCAGATGCAGCTGTTGCCGCAGACCAGGGCGATCGCCGCGTTCCACGACCAGACCGCGACCGGGAAGTTGAAGGCGGTGATGATGCCGGTGACGCCGAGCGGATGCCAGGTCTCCATCATGCGGTGATTGGGCCGCTCGGTCGCGATGGTGAGGCCGAAGATCTGGCGCGAAAGGCCCACTGCATAATCGCATATGTCGATCATCTCCTGGACCTCGCCCAGGCCCTCGCTCTCGATCTTGCCGACTTCGATCGAGACCAGGCGGCCGAGGGCGGCCTTGTGCTGGCGCAGCTCCTCGCCGAGCAGCCGCACCAGCTCGCCGCGCTTCGGGGCCGGCACCTCGCGCCAGGCGAGGAAGGCCTTGTGCGATGCTTCGACCACTCGCCTGGCCTCGTCGCCCGTCGCCGCGTGGACCTTGGCGATCTCCTCGCCGGTGATCGGCGAATGCACCGCCATGGTGCCGCCGGCGTATTGCTCGCGCGGCACGCCGATCGACTGCAGCACGGTGTCGGTCTCGGCAACGATCTTCGGGGCGGTCATCTGGGCGGCCATGGTTATGTCCTCGAAACGGGGGTCGATTGGCCGTTTCCTAGCCCATTTCGCAGCGCGGGCCAAACCCGCAAATCGTCAGCCGCGGCCCCGGACTTGATCCGGGGCTTGACCCGCGGGTCTCTATCCGTTGCGATCTGCGGCGACCGACAAGAGGGAGGCAGTCTTGCTCTTCATGGTGATCGAGCGGTTCCGGAACCAGGATGCGAAGGCGGTCTACCGCCGGTTCCGCGACCATGGGCGGATGATGCCCGATGGTTTGGACTATGTCGCGAGCTGGGTCTCGGCCGATCTCGGCCGCTGCTTCCAGGTGATGCGCTGCGAGGACGTCACCCTGCTGCAGCGCTGGGTCTCCGCCTGGTCGGAGGTGACCGAGTTCGAGATCGTGCCGGTCACCGAGGGCAAGGCGACGGCGGAGGCGCTGGGGCCGCTGCTGTAGCCCGCCGGTCAGTTCTTCTGCGCCGTGGCCTGCGCTTCCGCGAGGGTCGAGGAGATCCAGTCGGCATAGGCATGGATCGGCGTCATGAACGAAGCCTTGAACAGGCATTCGCCGATCGGTCCGGCATAGACCGCGTCCATCACGCCGCTGACCGCGTAATGGCCGCTCATGTCCTTCCGGAGCACCGGCCCGCCGGAATCGCCGTCGCAGGGCCAGGCGTTGCTCAAGGGCTGCAGCTCGACCTCGCGCGGCGTCTCGCGCCCGGTAGCGGCGATCGCCGCCTTCCTGAGGATGCCGGTCGAATCATATTGCTCGGCGATCCCGCGGCCGTAGCCGAGGAAGACGAACTGCTCGCCTTCCTTGAAGGAATCGTCGCGATCCAGCGGCATGATCGTCGTCGGGAAGTTATGCGCCGCGAGAAAGATCACCGCGATGTCGCCCGGGTTGAACTTGCCCTCGACATCCTTGTAGGCGGGATTGATCACCGTCCTGGTCACCGCGACCTTGTGGGTCTCGCCGATCGTCAGGTCGAACACCACGCTGACGCTCTTCACGTCGCCCGACACGCAATGGGCGGCGGTCAGCACGGCCTGCGGGGTCAGCAGGATCCCGGTGCAGGCGCCGGGATGGCCATATTGATCGACCGGCACAAGGCCCACGACGGAATGCGCATAGGCGTCGTTCGGCACGACCGGCTTGCCATTGATGATGGCCCCGGCCGGCTGGGCACAGAGGAGTGACAGCGCGATGACAAGGGGCGCGATGACAAGGGGCGCGATGACAGGGATGGCGGCGGGGCCGGTTCTTGCGATCATGTCTCCGATGGTATGCAGAGGCGGTCCGCCGCGCCAGTCCGAAATCACAGGCGCGCGACCATTCTGGAGCGCGGCGGCTTCGCCGGGATTTACGCGCCACCCCAAAATGGTTCGGGCCCCGGAGTTGGCTCCGGGGCCCGATGAGCTGGGTTGCAATCGATCCGGAAAAAATCAACTGCACCCGCTGGTGGAGCCGCAGGTGGTGCACTTCATGCAGGTGCCGTTGCGCACCAGGGTGAAGTTGCCGCATTCGCCGCAGGCGTCGCCTTCGTAGCCCTTCATGCGGGCCTCGCGGATGCGGGCCAGGCGGTCGTCGATCGCGTTGGCGACCGCCGCGCCGACGATGGCGCTCTCCGCGGCCGTCACCGCCGCCTCGACGGCGATGGCGACGCCGGCGGAGACCGGCGCGCCGTTCCGCTCGATGCTGACCCCGGCCGAGACCGGCGCGCCGTTGCGCTCGATCTCGACATGCCCGTGGTCATGTCCGTGATCGTGCGCGTGCTCGTGGTCATGGTCGTGCGCGAGGGCGGTGTTGCCGACGTTCTTGAACAGCACCAGGTTCGAGGAGCGGAGATAGCCGGTCGAGGCGATCTTCTTCACATCGAGGCGCTGCGCCCTGCCGTCCTTGACCGTGCCTTCCGCCGCGCCGCCGCCCATGGCGTCGAAATCGAGGTCGTCGGGCTTCACATGGGCCAGATCGTTGCGACCGAGATAGGACACGGCCAATTCGCGGAAAATGTAGTCGAGGATCGAGGTCGCCATCTTGATCGCATCGTTGCCCTCGACGATGCCGTTGGGCTCGAATCTTGTGAAGGTGAAGGCCTCCACGTATTCCTCGAGAGGCACGCCGTATTGCAGGCCGATCGAGATGGCGATGGCGAAGTTGTTCATCAGGCTGCGGAAGGCGGCCCCTTCCTTGTGCATGTCGATGAAGATCTCGCCGAGCTTGCCGGTCTCGTACTCGCCGGTGCGGAGATAGACCTTGTGCCCGCCGACGATCGCCTTCTGGGTGTAGCCCTTGCGGCGCTCGGGCAGCCGTTCGCGCTCGTTCTCCACCACCTTCTCGACCACGCGCTCGATCACCCGCTCGACGATGCGCTCGGCGATGATGGGGGCGCGCGCCGCGGGATTGGCCTCGACCAGATCCTCGACCGCGTCCTCGTCGCCCAGCACGGAGGAGGCGAGGGGCTGCGAGAGCTTGGAGCCGTCGCGATAGAGCGCGTTGGCCTTCACGCCGAGGCGCCAGGAGAGCATATAGGCGTCCTTGCACGCCTGCACGCTGGAGCGGTTCGGCATGTTGATGGTCTTGGAGATGGCGCCGGAGATGAAGCTCTGCGCCGCCGCCATGATGCGGATATGGCTCTCGACCGAGAGGAAGCGCTTGCCGATCTTGCCGCAGGGATTGGCGCAGTCGAACACCGGCAGATGCTCGTCCTTCAGGTAAGGGGCACCTTCCAGCGTCATCGCCCCGCAGGCGAAGGTGTTCGCGGCCTCGTACTCGGCTTTGGTGAAGCCGAGCGAGGCCAGCATGTCGAAGGTCGGCTCGTTGAGCTCCTGGTCGGTGAAGCCGAGTTGGTCGCGGCAGAAAGCCTCGCCGAGAGTCCACTTGTTGAAGACGAAGCGGATGTCGAAGGCCGTGGCGACCGCCTTCTCCAGGGCTTCCAGCGCCGCCTCGGTGAAGCCCTTGGCCTTCAGGCTCTGGTGGTTGATCGCCGGCGCGCCGCGCAAGGTCGCGTGGCCGATCACATAGCGGACCATCTCCTCGATCTCGGCCGGGGCATAGCCGAGGGTCTTCAGCGCATCGGGGACGGTGCGGTTGATGATCTTGAAATAGCCGCCGCCG
>DATKMF010000028.1:0-31658 GCA_035542015.1 Candidatus Cybelea sp. | reverse complement strand
TAGGGTCCATTCGTGCCACGGCAAGCCTCCAGCCTGTGACGCAGCGCACAGACACCCGCCTTGCGACGGCGGTAGCGGAGAGGCGAACCACGGTGCGTGCCATCGCCATGACTGCAGCCTGCCCATCCACCCCCCGTCACGTCAGCCTTGTGGCGACGCCGGATTCGGCGAGGACCCGATCGTCTGGGACCGGTCGCTGTCGATCGCGGCGCTGTCGAAGCTGCCGACGCAGTCGCGGCGGGCGGGCGCGGGGTTGGAGGGGTATGACCACTCGCTCGGCCTGACCGAGGCGGAGGTGAGCGCGCGGGCTGGGCTCGAGATGGAGAGCGTGCCGCAGGTGAATGGCGGTTACTGCACGGTCGCGACCTCGGCCGCAGCCTTGATCCAGCGCCGGGTGCATCCCGCGCTCTTCGCCGACTCGGGAGCGGTCGGATAGAATGGCGGATCGGGGACCGGTCCATGCGAACTGCTCTCACTCGCCTGCCGCTTTCGCTGCGTTGCCTGTTGGGCGCGGCGCTGATCCTTGCCGTCGATGGTGCCGCGGCTCGGGCGGATTGCCCGTCGCCGGTGAAGCCCAAGGTGACGGTGACGCTGACGCACGATCCTCCGCGCGAGGACCGGTCGCTGCCGGTCGGGACGCTGACCCAGATGCGGGTCGGGCCGCGGCCGGCGGCCTACCCGCACAGCCTGGGGCTCACCGAGAGCCGGGTGACGGCGGACGTCGCGCTGTCGACCCAGGGCATGCTGAAGTCGGCCGGCTATTGCGCGGCGATCGGCGCGGCCGAGGTGACTCTGCATCTGAGCTCGGTCGTGCACATCGCTTCCGGGATCGCCCCCGGCAGCTGCATCGACCGGGAAGTGCGGCGCCACGAGCAGATGCATCTGGACCTCGCGCTGACGCTGCTGGACACCGCCTCGACGCAGGTCCGCGACGCGCTCGCCGGCGTCGCCGCCGAGCCGATCGGCACCGGTGGTCTCGGTGATGCCGACCGCGCGCTGCAGGCCCGCGCCGAGGCCGCGATCGATCGGGCCATGCTGGACTTCGCCGCCACCGCGCGGGAGCGGCAGGCCGGGCTCGACACGGAAGAGGAATATGCGCGGGTGTCGCAGGTATGCGGCGCGGCCGCGTTCGAGCAGGTGTTCCAGGGCGAGTGAGCCTGCAGCGCGTGACGGTTCTCACTCTCCCCTCCCCCGAGATCGGGGGAGGGTTGGGTGCGGGTTGATGCAACCGCGGCGCTCTCTTGATCCGGCGCCGGGTCTTTCTATCGCCCTTCCCAATACTCTGCGGGGATGGCGCGGGTCTCCGGCGTCAGCATCGCGTTGGGGATGTCGAAGCGGCGGCGCTCGTGGATGCGCGCGTCGGCGAAGATCGCCTGGATCGCCGGATGGTTCTTGAAATAGGCCATGAAGCTGCCGTCGGCATAGGCCTTCTTGAGGCCGGTCTCCAGGTCGTCGGCGAGCTGCGTGTTCGCTTTGCCGACGAAGAAGAAGCTGGTGAAGGGATAGACGATCAGGAGATCGCTCTCGACCGCGAGGCCGGGATGCTTGGCGACCTCGGCCGGCGCCTCGTGCACGCCGCGCAGGAAGCAGTCGAAGCGGTCGCGCGCCGCCATGTCGAACAGATCGTTGTAGGCCCCGGTCACCACCTTGAACCCGGCGGCTTTGAGCAGCGCCACGTCGGACCAGCCGGGATCCTGGCCGATGGTCAGCTGCTTCAGGTCGTCGAGCGTCTGGACCGCGCTGAGGGCGGCCTGGCGCTTGGGATCGATGATGCAGATGCGATATCCGTCGAGGCCGCGCAGGACCGGAATGCGGATGGCGCGAAACCGCTGCTCGTAGTCGGCCGAGGTTCCGGTCCAGATGAAATCGACATTGCCGGTTTCGAGCTCGCGCGCCGCGCGGGCCTGCGACATCTCCTCGTCGGTCGGCTTCAGGACGTAGTCGCGCCCGACCTCCTTGAAGGCGAGCGCGATGAGGCCGAGCGCATAGTTCCAGCGCGGGCTGTCGGGCCGCTTCGGATAGATGAGCACGGTCGGATCGGCGACGGCGGTCGCCGCGAGCGCCAGCCATGCCAGCATCAAGGCCGGCAGCAGGAGAGCAAGCGAGGGAGACCGGGGCCGCATGACCGCATCCGCCTTCTCATCCGCCGATCAAGGATTATTTGCCTGCTCCTGGAGGCGCGTCCAGAGACATATTGCCGCCGTGGTCGAGAAGAGTGCTGCCTGGCTGATCCCGCGCGGCTACTGCTTCTTCGCCAGCACCGCGGCGGCGTCCGGGCGCAGCATGCGGAAGCGCTGTTCTTCGCCGATGGTGAAGTAGTCGGCGGGGCCGCCGCCGCGGGCGATGGGCTGGGCGAGGACGGTGTTGTAGACGCCGTCCTCCAGCATGCTCTTGGCGATGTGGATGCAGACCGCCTCGCCGAAGGTGATCCAGGCATCGACCTCCTCACCCGCCGCGTTCTTCAGCCGGACCTGCTGCGTCAGCTTGCACTCGAAGGCGACCGGGCTGGCGGCGACGCGCGGCGGTTTCACGAGAAGAGACGGCGCGGCCGCGAGCCCGGCGATCTCGAACTCGTCGACCTCATGCGGCACCGCGGCGCTGGTCAGGTTCATGCGCTCGGCGAGCGGGCGGGTCGCCAGGTTCCAGACGAACTCGCCGGTCTCCGCGATGTTGCGCGGGCTGTCCTTCCAGCCATTGGAGCAGAAGCCGATGATCGGCGGCTTGTAGCTGAAGAGGTTGAAGAAGCTGTAGGGCGCGAGGTTGCGGCGACCTTCCTTGTCCAGGCTGGAGATCCAGCCGATCGGGCGCGGCGCCACGATCGAGTTCAGCGGGTCGTGACGGAGCCCGTGGCCCAGCTTCGGCTCGTAGCTGTGGAACTCTTTCAAAGGGAACTCTGGCGCGGGATGATCGTTCAAGCGGGGCTTCGTTCGGATTGGTAATTTCAGGGAGCGCAGGATTGCGAGTGGATGACTTAGCTGCCAGGGTAGCACCGTCGGCACCGTCCGGAAAGCAGATGGCCGGAAAGGCGGGCGCCGCCAGACCGAAGAGTGTCATGCAACCCAATCTGCAGGCGATCCTGGAGGCGCGGCTGCCGGCGGAGTTCGTGCGGCGGCGGCTCGCGATCGAGGGACGGTTCAATCCCGGCCACTTCAGCCTCCGCAAGCGCTTCTTCAAGGTGGAAAGCTGGTGGTCGTTCCATTCGGTGGTGCGCAACAGCATGCGGCTGGTCGGCGTCTATGGCCGCGCGCTGCGCAATGCGGCGGACGTGCGCCTGCGCGAGAACGTGGTGCGCTTCCCGAACCTGCCCGCCGCCTTCGACGGTTTCACCCTGCTCCAGATGACCGATCTCCATGCCGACATGTGCCCGGGCGCGATGCAGCGCACCGCGACGCTGCTCGAAGGGCTGCGCTACGACCTCTGCGTGATCACCGGCGATTTCCGCGGCGCCAACTACGGGGACTATGGGCCGGCACTCGAGGCCGTGGAACGGCTGCGCGCGCGAATCTCGACGCCGGTCTATGCCGTGCTCGGCAACCACGACCCGCTCGCCATGGTGCCGCCTTTGGAGGCGATGGGCATCGCCGTGCTGGTGAACGAGGTCGCGGTGCTGGCGCGTGGCGACGCGCGTATCCATATGGCCGGGATCGACGACGCGCATTTCTTCGGGACGCACGACATTCCGGGTGTCAGAGCCGCGATCCCGCCGGATGCGTTCGCCATCCTGTTGTCGCACACGCCGGAGACCTATGCGGAAGCCGCTGATGCCGGGTTCGACTTCATGCTGAGCGGCCACACCCATGGCGGCCAGATCTGCCTGCCGGGATCGATCCCGCTGATGCTGGATTCACCCGGCATGCCGCGGCGCTACGGCGCCGGCGCCTGGCGGCACGGCAACATGACCGGCTTCACCTCGCGCGGCACGGGAAGCTCGCTGCAGCCGGTGCGCTTGAACTGCCCGCCGGAGATCGTGCTGCACCGGCTGGTGCGCGGATAATCGCCGGCGTCAGCCTGCCCTGGTCTGCAACGCCGCCTGCTTCTCGGCGCGGAGCTTGCGGATCTCGAGATCGGTGACGTGGGGGAAGGCGCTGATCGCGGGTGTCGCCAGGCACTCGATGACGGCGACCGGCAGGTCGATGTAGGAAAGCCGGCCGCCGCGCTCCAGGCCGGTGTCGAGATGGACGATGCGGCCGCCGGCGGCGTTGCGGCGCTCGCGCAAGCCGTCGGTGGAGGCGACGCTGTGACCGATCATCACCGTGACGCCAGCCGGCACGCTGTCGAGCCAGTTGAAGCTGCGGCGGCCCAGTGCCCAACGCTCGGGATCGTCCTCGCATCGCATCTCCCCTTCCAGCGCGAAGCGATGCAGCGGCGACGACCAGTTGGAATCGCGCAGCAACGGGCCGTCGCAACCGAGCATCTCGGGATCGAACGCGGCGTGAACGGCGTAGATGCGCCCGAAGCAGCTCCAAAGATGCGATTCAAGGATAAGGTCGAAATAGCGTCGGCAGAGCCGCTCGCGGTCCGGCGCCGACTGCAGCTGAGCGAGCGTCGAGGCGAGGCCATTGGGCTTCAGCGTGACCGGCTCGCCCTTCATCCAACAGGCGAACCGCTCGTCGTGGTTGCCGGGGGTGAGATCGAGCCAGCCGGCATCGTGGAGATCGCAGGCGAGGCGCATGCAGCCCGGCGAATCCGGGCCACGGTCGATCAGGTCGCCGAGGGAATGCAGGTGGTGGTTGCGCGCGATGGCGTCATCGGCCAGCGCCTGGAACTCGGCCAGGCAGCCATGGATGTCACCGAAGAAACGAACGCCGCTCTTGCCGTGCAGCCTGCTCGTAAGCTCGAAGTCCAAGACCCGACACCTGAAATCGCCCCCCGATGTCGACTCGGGTCGCGTTGGTCATAATACTCTTTTCCTAGCAGACGGTTAAGGGCGCCGGCGGGGTTTCACGACCCTAGAGTGTGCGGACGAAGTCCGAGATGCCGTTCAAGGCGATCTGGGTGCCGACGCAGAGCAGCAGGAAGGCGGCGAGGCGCGAGACCACCTGGGCCTTGGAGCGGCCGAGCATGGCGACCAGCCGGTCGGCGAAGGCGTAGGTCGCCCAGACCATCAGGGCGACGGTGATCGCGGCCGCCGAGGCGCCGAGCACGAAGGGCAGCACGCCGGATTCCGCGGTCGGCCGATTTGAGCCGATCGCGACCGCGACCGAGATGGTGCCGGGACCCGCCGTGAAGGGGATGGTCAGCGGAAAGAAAGCGACGGCATCGATGCCCTCCGCCTCGGCGGCCTGCTTCTGCTTCTTCGCCTCCTGGCGCTCCGGGGCCTGGAGGAGATGCCAGGCGTTGATCCCGACCACGGCGCCGCCGGCGATCCTGAGCGCCGAGAGGCTGATGCCGAAGAAGCTCAAGACATAGGCCCCGCCCCAGAGCGCCACCAGCATCACGATCGCCGAATAGAAGGCGATGTGGCCCGCGAGCTGGACCCGTTCCGCATGGCTGCGGTCCGCGGTCACCTGGCTGACGATGAATGCCGAGCCGATCGGGTTGACGATGGAAAAGAGCGCCGAAAGGGCGAGCAGATAGGTTTGCGATAAGCTCATCCCGGCGCCCGAAGCTTTCCTGGCGGCATGCTCGGTGTCTCGTAGCACGCCAGTGGTTTCGCAGGCCAGCACCGTACACCGCGCCCTCGCCCCGACAGACGAAGGTCCGCATTCACGGGCGGGCCCTCTTCCGTGTCCCGGGAGAGGCAGATCGCGTCACCGCAGCGCAGCGCGTTCTTCATGAAGCCGGCGCTACCGGGGCATCGCCGCTTGTGCTAGAGGATTGCGATGAATCGACCCGTCTCTCCGGAAAGCTTCCGGCCCGAGCGCTTCTCGAGCGCCGAAGCCGCGGTCGCCCGGCTCCATGACATCTACGACGCAAATACCGCGCGGCTGCGCGAGGCGTTCCGCGCCTATTGCGAAGGCCATGCGCCCGCTGCGCGGGTGCGCGCCTGCTATCCCAAGGTCTCGATCACGGTCACCGATTTCAGCCGGCGGGACACGCTGCTCTCCTACGGATTCGTGGACCGGCCGGGCACCTTCTCGACCACGGTGACGCGGCCCGACCTCTTCCATCAATATTTCCTGGAGCAGATCGGGCAGATCATCCATAACCACGGCGTGCCCGTCGAGGTCGGGGTCAGCGACACGCCGATCCCCGTGCATTTCGCCTTCCCCGATGCCGTGCATGTGGAAGGCGAGCTCACGCGCGAATCGATCCAGGGTCTGCGCAGCTTCTTCGATCTGCCCGACCTGGTGCTGATGGACGACAGCATCGTCAACGGCACGGCGATCGTGCCGCCCGATCAGCCGCATCCGCTCTCGCTGTTCACCGCGCCGCGGGTCGACTATTCGCTGTTCCGGTTGAAGCACTACACTGCAACTGTGCCGGACCATTTCCAGAATTTCGTGCTCTTCACCAACTACCAGTTCTATATCGACGAGTTCGTGCGCCACGCGCAGGAGCTGATGCGCCTGGACGGCGGCGGCTACGAGGCCTTCGTCGAGCCCGGCGATCGCGTGACGCGGCCCAGTGGATCTGTCGGCGATGCGCCGCTCCCGCCCTCCGATCTCCGGCTGCCGCAGATGCCGGCCTATCACCTGGTGCGCCCCGATCATTCGGGGATCACGATGATCAACATCGGCATCGGCCCCTCGAACGCGAAGACCATCACCGATCATGTCGCGGTCTTGCGCCCGCATGCCTGGATCATGCTCGGGCACTGCGCCGGCCTGCGCAACACCCAGAAGCTCGGCGACTATGTGCTGGCGCACGGCTACGTGCGTGAGGACCATGTGCTCGACGCCGATCTGCCGCTCTGGATCCCGATCCCGGCCCTGGCCGAGATCCAGGTCTCGCTCGAGCGCGCCGTCGGCGAAGTGACGGAGCTCTCGGGCCAGGGCCTGAAGGGCGTGATGCGCACCGGCACGGTCGCCACCATCGACAACCGCAACTGGGAGCTTCGCGACTATTCGGAGCCGGTGCAGCGCTTCAGCCAGAGCCGCGCCATCGCGCTGGACATGGAAAGTGCCACCATCGCGGCCAACGGATTCCGCTTCCGCGTGCCCTACGGCACCCTGCTCTGCGTCTCCGACAAGCCGCTGCACGGCGAGCTGAAACTCCCCGGCATGGCCGACGCCTTCTATAAGAGCCAGGTCGGCCAGCACCTGAAGATCGGCATCCGCGCCATGGAGCTCTTACGGGGACTCGGCATGGAGAAGCTGCACAGCCGCAAGCTCCGCAGCTTCGCCGAGGTGGCGTTCCAGTAGTCACAATTGGAACCGTTGTAGCCTGGAACGGTCCAACCCTGCGGGGCTCATATTAATGCTGTGAGGCCGGTCACAGGACCGCCACGTCGCACGCGCCGCCCTCCCGCAACGCGTTGACTTGACGCGGCGATTCACGCGAATTGGCCGCCGCCGGGTTACGCTTGACAATATGCATGCATCACACATATAAAGTATGTGCGCCGATCACATATTGGCGCGCCAAAGACGGAGGAACGTCATGGATCGCGATCGCAAGAACAACCGGGCGCCGATGGGCCTGAGTTTCCTGATGTGGCCGGCCCTGGTGCGCGCACCCTGGCTGGTGGACACCTTCTTTACCGGCAACTCCGAGGACCGGCGGCGCGAAGAGCGGCGCCGGCGCCGCGATCCGCGCTGGTAGCGGTGCAGGAGCAACTCGGCTTGACCATCCCCGGGGGAGCGCCTAACCCTGAGCGTGATGATTCGCGCCCGAGGGATGATCACGCAATGACGACGCGGCTGGAAAACCTGCTGGGGGCGCTGGGCGTCGCCTTGGGCGACAGCATGGACCGCGCCTTCGACGAGGCCTGCGCGGTCGGCGACAGCGCCCCGGCCGCGCTCATCCTCATTCGCGAGAATCCGGACATCCGGATCGAGACGCTCGCACGGTTTCTCGCATTGAGCCACTCGGGGACCGTGCGCCTCGTGGACCGGCTGCAGCACGCCGGGTGGGTGGCGCGGGAGGCGTGCGAGGACAAGCGGGCGGTCGTGTTGGTGCTGACCAAGGCCGGCCGCAAGGTGGCGGATCGGCTGCTGCAGGGGCGGCAGGCCGCGCTCGACCAGGCTCTCGACGGCGTCAGCGGCGAGGAGCGCAAAGTGTTGGAGCGGATCGCCGCCAAGATCCTGGTCAATCTTAACGCCGATAAGGAAGCGGCCGATCACACCTGCCGCTATTGTGACAGCGGCGCCTGCGAGCGCGGGCCCGGCTGCCCACTCGACGTCTGCTCCGCCTGATCCAGCGCGGCCGGCTCGGCTGCCTTTCCGGACGAGCTCTCTGGGCGAACTCCGTGGGCGAACCCCCCGGGCGAAGCGTTGCGCGGGGGCCACGGTGTTGCCAA
This sequence comes from Candidatus Cybelea sp., assembly GCA_035542015.1. Lineage (GTDB taxonomy): Bacteria > Pseudomonadota > Alphaproteobacteria > Dongiales > Dongiaceae > Dongia. The sequence continues at coordinate 23,257 of DATKMF010000028.1, read as the reverse complement.
GATTCACACACACTGTGATCCCTCGCCTTGATTCGTGGGGGGCCCACCTCTAGCTTTTTCCGAGGGGACGGCCTGAGGTGCGAGTGGCTGAGATGCAGACGAGAACCGAACTCTCCGGCGCGGACGCCGGATTCCGGCTGGCAAAATTCAAGATCGGCGACGTGGTGAAGCACCGCGTCTTTCCGTTCCGGGGCGTGGTGTTCGACGTCGATCCCGTGTTCGACAATACCGAGGAATGGCTGGCCTCGATCCCCGAGGAGGTGCGGCCGCACAAGGACCAGCCCTTCTATCACCTGCTGGCCGAGAACGCCGACACGACCTATGTCGCCTATGTCTCGGAGCAGAACCTGCTGCCCGACGAGACCGGCAAGCCCTGCCGGCACCCGCTTCTCAAAGAGATGTTCGAGAGCCCGAAGAAGGGCATCTACCGGATGAAGTCGCTGAAGGCGAACTGAGTCGCGGCGGCGCCGGGCTGGGTCTTGCGTCATGGAAGCTCCGCGTCGTCTCGCTTGACTTTGGAATAAAATGAGAACAATATGAGTACATAATTAATACACAGGATGAGGTTTGCCATGCTCGGGAATGCGCGCGGGAGTGCTTTGGCCAGGATCCTCAACCAGCTCGGCGAAGGGGCCGCCTTTGGTGCGCTGATCGCCGTCATCCTTTGGGCGCCGCATCTGCTGTAGGCGGAGCGACACCGGGCAGCTTGCAGGTCGAGCTACAAAAGGACGGCAGGCACGCCGGTTTCGGGTGTCTCACCTGACGGTTCGGTCTATCACTGCGGCGAAGGCTCCGCCGAGGGATGGATGTCCAACCAAGACAGGCATGATCGTCGACCTGACGAAACGAAGCTGAACGGCGGCGCGGCCATCGCGCCGCTTCAGCTGCCGCTCCAAGCGGTGCGTGAGTTCCTGAAGCTCGAAGCGGCCGGCGGCATTCTGCTGCTGATCGCCGCCGCGCTGGCGCTGATCCTCGATAATTCTCCCCTGAGCCCGCACTACCAGGCGCTGCTCCAAATGCCGATGGGCGTGACGCTCGGCCCGCTCGCGCTCCACAAGATGCTGCTCGAATGGGTCAACGACGGGCTGATGGCGGTCTTCTTCTTCCTGGTGGGGCTCGAGATCAAGCGAGAGGTGCTGGATGGCGAGCTTTCGAGTGCAGCGCAGGTGGCGCTGCCTGGGCTTTGCGCGATCGGTGGCGTGGTGGCGCCGGCATTGGTCTTTTTTCTGTTCAACCGCGCGACTCCCGAGACCTTGCCGGGCTGGGCGATACCCGCGGCGACAGACATCGCCTTCACCATGGGCATCATCGGCCTGGTCGGCAACCGGGTTCCGGAGGGCTTGAAGATCTTCATGTTGGCGCTGGCGATCATCGACGACCTGGCTGCCATCGTGATCATCGCCCTCTTCTACACCGAGAAACTTTCGATGGTCTCGCTTGGCTTGGCGGCGCTCGGTATCTTCGGCCTCGTGCTGTTGAACCGGCTCGGCGTGCGGCGGCTGCTCCCTTATGTCCTGATCGGGATGTTTGTCTGGGTCTGCGTCCTCAAGTCGGGCGTGCATGCGACCCTCGCCGGCGTGGCGGTGGCGTTCGCGATCCCGCTGAAAGTCGAGATGCCCGGCGGGGACTCGCCCTTGCGGCGCTGCGAGCACGCACTGCATCCCTGGGTCACCTACGGCATCATGCCGATCTTCGCCTTCGCCAATGCGGGCGTGTCGCTGGCCAGTGTCAGTATCGCCACCCTGCTGCAGCCGGTGACGCTCGGCATCGTCGGCGGCCTCTTCATCGGCAAGCAACTGGGCGTGATGCTGGTGGCGGCGCTCGGCGTGGCCTTGCGCCTATTCCGCCTGCCGCAGGGCACGGGCTGGATCCAGATGTACGGCGCGGCGGTGCTGACCGGCATCGGCTTCACCATGAGCCTGTTCATCGGCACGCTCGCCTTGTCGGGCCCCGAGGCCGCGGCGCCCTTGCGCCTCGGCGTGCTCGCCGGCTCGATCCTCTCCGCCGTCGTAGGCTATGTCGTGCTGAGGCTGGCGCCTTCGCGGCGCTAGTAGTGCGTTGCGAGCGCGGCCAGCGCGGCGCTGCTGAACGTGGCGGCGGGAACGGCGGCGGCGACCTCGCCGCGCTTGGTCTCCGCGACCGCGCTGTGGATCCCGATGATCTCGGCCCTGTCGCCTTCCAGCAGCAGCAGCGGCGCTCCGGAGACGCCGTAACTGGCGTCGCAGCGGTGAATCAAGAGGGCGATGTCCGTGGCCTCGCCCAGAAGCTGGCAGCCCTTGTGCCGCATCAGCACCTCGCCGTAATCCCAGGCGTAGCCGGCGACGTTGAGCTCGCCCGACTGCGCTGCGGCCATGATGCCGGGGAGATTCCGGGTCGAGATCGGAATCGGCTTCACGTTGAGCGGGGTGGCGAGCGCCACGATCGCCCAATCGCGCGCCATCTCCCGTGGCTCACTCGCATGGCGCGGGTCGTAGCCGGGTGCGATCACGAACCTGGCGCCGACGGCATGGCCGCCATAGAGGCCACGGTGATAGCCGGCGACGAAATGCACCTCGTCGGGGAGCGTCCAGCGCCCGTCCGTCCAATTCCAGAGGCAATGCGCGGCGGTCAGCACCGTGCGCGGTCCGATCAGCGCCGCGGTGCAGTGACCACCGATCTCGAGGTTCAGTCGGCCGATGGCACTCCAAGGCCAGGCCGTGGAATCCGCCGGCACGCGATTGCCCGTCCCGAGGATGCCGGACGGCTGTGGTGCCGGCTGCGCCGAGCCCGCATCGCTCGGCGCGGTGGGATCGGCGACGGCGACGGGCGAGGCAAGCAGCAGCGCCGCGCAGGCCAGATTGCGCGCGGCGCTAGCGGCCGACAATGGCGTTCTGAAAGAGGATGCCGATCAAGGCGGCGAGCAGGAAGGCCGAGGCCCCGAGCAGCAGCAGCACGATATGGCCGACACGGTCCACGGCGCGCAGGCTCTTCTCCGCCGCGCTGCGCTCTTGGCTGCGCAAATCCTTGCCGATCAGGATAACGAGATAGCTGCGGCCGAAGAACGGGAGCCGGAGGCCGAAGCGCGCATCGACCGGGTGGCGGCGCGGTCGTGCATAGCCGCCGGCATGACGGATCGCGGCGACCTGCTGCGGCGTCAGGCTCTGCAGGATCTCCGGCGGCAGGCGTCGCAGCACCAGCTCGCCGCGCACGTCGTCCATCAGCATCGTCGTCCCTCCCTTCGATCCGGACGTTAGGGCAGGTTCGACTATCGCAACAGATGTTTAATGGAGAGTGAACGGCAGGAACCGGAATCTCATCGATATGACAGGGGGTTAAACCACGGTATCCGGCACGAAGTCCGGTCCGGCAACTGGCGGCGCCCGGCGCCTTGCGCTAATCTCGATCCATCAAGGCGGGAAGCTGAGAATCCGAACCGCAGAAACTCAAAGCCCTGGGCGGAAACACCATGCGAGCCGAGAACCTCAAAGCGAAATTCTCCGACGACCTGCTGCGCCTCGTCTCCGAGCGCATCGAGCGCCAGCGGGCGAAGCAGGTGGAAGACTTCATCCGCGCCTTCTATGCCAACGTCGCCTCGGACGACATCGCGGAATCCGCGCCGGAGGATCTGTTCTCGGCGGCGCTCTCCGCCCTCAACTTCGCCGCCAAACGCGCGCCCGGCGCCCCGAAGGTCCGGGTCTGCAATCCCGAGATCGAGGAGCATGGCTGGCAGAGCCCGCACACGATCATCGACATCGTCAACGACGACATGCCGTTCCTGGTCGATTCGGTGACCGCGGAATTGGCGCGGCAGGACGTCGCCGTGCACCTGGTGATCCATCCGGTGATGCGGATCGAGCGCGATGCCTCGGGCAAGCTGCTCGCGATCGGCAAATCGGGCGCGGCGGCCGAGTCGATCATGCAGCTCCGGGTCGCCCAGGCGGCCAGCCCCGCGCGGATGGAGGAAATCAAGGCGCGGCTGCTGGCGGTGCTGGCCGACGTGCGCGCTGCGGTTTCCGACTGGCAGGCGATGCGGGACGAGCTCGCCCATGCGATCAAGGATCTCGGCGGCGGCCCGGCGGGCCACGATGCCGGCGAGCGCAGCGAGGCGCTCGAATTCTTGAAATGGGTCGGCGACGACCATTTCACCTTCCTCGGCTATCGCGAATATGCGCTCTCCGGCGGCGACGGCTCGGCCACCTACCGCATCGCCGACGGCCCGATGCTGGGCGTGCTGCGCGACTTCAACACCCGGGTGTTCGAAGGCATCCGCAACCGCAGCGACGCGCCGCCCGAGATCCGCAGCTTCATCGTCCAGCCGAAACCCGTCCTCGTCACCAAAGCGAGTCTGCGCGCCACGGTGCACCGCGATGCGTTGATGGATGCGATCGGGGTCAAACGTTTCGACACGAAGGGCAACGTGCTGGGCGAGCGGCTATTCGTCGGCCTGTTCACCTCGACGGTCTACAGCCGCAGCCCCTGGGACATTCCGCTGCTACGCCACAAGGTGGAGCTGGTCACCAAGCGCGCCGGCTTCGCGCCGAACAGCCACGACGACAAAGCGCTGAATCATATTCTCGAAACCTTCCCGCGGGACGAGCTGTTCCAGGCAACCGCCGACGAGCTCTACGAGATTGCGATCGGCATCCTCAATCTGCAGGAACGCCAGCGCGTCGCCCTCTTCGTGCGGCGCGATCCCTACGAGCGCTTCATGTCGTGCTTTGTCTATCTGCCGCGCGACCGGATGACGACCGACATCAGGATGCAGATCCAGGGAATCCTGGCCAGGGCCTTCAACGGCAAGCTCTCGACCTACTACACGCATATGGACGAGGGCCAGCTCGCCAGGCTCAACGTCATCATCGCGACCACGCCGGGGCAGATGCCGACGGTCGACCTGAAGGAGGTCGAGACCGAGATCGCCGATGCGTGCCGCTCCTGGCGCGACCGGCTGAAAGAAGCGCTGGTCGAGATCAAAGGCGAGGCCGCGGGCCTGGCGCTGCTGAAGCGCTACCAAGAAGCGTTCCCCGCCGGGTTCCAGGAGGAGTTCGGGGCGCGCGCCGCGGTCGGCGACATCGAACGCGTCGAGGCGGCGGTCAAGGCCACAACCCCGCCGATCAACCTCTACCGGCCGGTCGAGGCCGGCGGCAACGAGCTGCATTTGAAGCTCTATCGCGCCAACGAGAAGATCGCCCTCTCCAACGTGCTTCCCTCGCTGGAGAATTTCGGCCTGAAGGTGATCAGCGAGAACGCCTACGCGATCGAGCCGACCGGTGCCGCAACGGATTCGGGGGAGCCGATCTGGATCCACGACTTCTTGATGGTGACCGCAGACGGCGCCGAGGTCGATGTCGCCGAGCTCCGCGACCGCTTCCAGGAAGCCTATCAGCGGATCTGGACCGGGGAGATGGAGGATGACGGGTTCAACCGCCTGGTGATCGGCGCCGGACTCGCCTGGCGCGACGTCGCTTTGATCCGCGCCTATTGCAAGTATCTCCGCCAGGCGGCGATCGCCTTCAGCCAGGCCTATATGGAGGCGACGCTCTGCGGCAATGGCGCGATCACCAAGGCGATCGTGCGCCTTTTCCACCTGCGCAACGATCCGGCCTTCACCGGCGATCGGGTCGCCGGCACAAAGAAGATCGTGGAGGAGATCGAGGCGGCACTCGAAGGCGTCAGCAATCTCGACGACGACCGCATCCTGCGCCGCTTCGTCAACGTCGTCATCAACACGGTCCGCACCAACTTCTTCCAACCGGCGGCGGGAGGCGGGGTCAAGGAATACATCTCCTTCAAGCTCGATTCCCAGAAGCTCGACGAGCTGCCGCTGCCGCGTCCGCTGGTGGAGGTCTCGGTCTATGCGCCGCGCACCGAGGCGGTGCATCTGCGCGGCGGCAGGGTCGCGCGCGGCGGCATCCGCTGGTCCGACCGCCGCGAAGACTTCCGCACCGAGATCCTGGGCCTGATGAAGGCGCAGATGGTGAAGAACGCCGTCATCGTGCCGGTAGGCTCCAAGGGCGGATTCGTGGTGAAGCGCCCGCCCGCCGGCGCGGACCGCGAGGCAATGCAGGCCGAGGTCGTGCATTGCTATCAGACGCTGATGCGGGGCCTGCTCGATCTCACCGACAACCTGGTCGGCGGCAAAGTGGTGGCACCCGCGAATGTGGTGCGGCATGACGGCGACGATCCCTATCTCGTGGTCGCTGCCGACAAAGGCACGGCGACTTTCTCGGACATCGCCAACGGTGTTTCCCGCGCCTACGGGTTCTGGCTCGACGACGCGTTCGCTTCCGGCGGATCGGCCGGTTACGACCACAAGAAGATGGGCATCACGGCGCGCGGCGCCTGGGAATGCGTGAAGCGGCATTTCCGCGAGACCGGCACCGACATCCAGACGACCGATTTCACCTGCATCGGCGTCGGCGACATGTCGGGCGACGTGTTCGGCAACGGCCTGCTGTGCTCGGAGCACACCAAGCTCGTCGCCGCCTTCAACCATATGCACATCTTCCTCGATCCCGATCCCGATCCGGCGAAATCCTTCGCCGAACGCAAGCGCCTGTTCGATCTGCCGCGCTCAGCCTGGAGCGACTACGATCCGAAGCTGATCTCGTCGGGCGGTGGCGTCTATGAACGACGCGCCAAGGCGATCAAGCTCTCCAAGGAAGCGCGGGCCCGGCTCGGCATCGCCAAGGAGACGGTGACGCCGAACGAACTCATCAAGGCAATCCTGACCGCCGAGGTCGATCTCTTCTTCCTGGGCGGCATCGGCACCTATGTGAAGGCGAGCGACGAGACCCATCTCGAGGTTGGCGATCGCGCCAACGACGCGATCCGGATCAACGCCGAAGACCTCCGCTGCCGCGTGGTCGGCGAAGGCGCCAACTTGGGCTTCACCCAGCGCGGGCGGATCGAGGCCGCGTTGAAGGGCCGGCGCATCAACACCGATGCGCTCGACAACTCGGCCGGCGTCGATACTTCCGACCACGAGGTCAACATCAAGATCCTGCTGAACGAGCTGACCGCCAGCGGCGATCTCACCATGAAGCAGCGCGACAAGATCCTCGCCGGCATGACAGAGGACGTGGGCAAGCTCGTGCTGCGCGACAACTACCTGCAGTCCCAGGCACTGTCGGTCGCGGAGGCCTTGAGCTTCACCCTCTTGGACCAGCAGAACCGCTTCATGCGCACGCTCGAACGCGCCGGCAAGCTCGATCGCGCGATCGAGTTCCTGCCCGACGACGAGATCGTGCGCGAACGGCTGGCGCAGCGCGTCGGTTTGACGAGACCCGAGCTCGCCGTGCTGCTCGCCTATGCCAAGATGACGCTCTATGACGAGCTGCTACCATCCGATCTGCCGGACGAGCCGCGGCTGGTCGAGGATCTGGTCGACTACTTCCCGCCGGCCCTCAAATCGGAGTTCCGGCCGCAGATCGAGAAGCATCGACTGCGCCGCGAGGTCATCGCGACGCTGGTGACCAACTCGCTGGTCAACCGCACCGGCTCGACCTTCGTCCATGTGGTGCGCGAGAAGACCGGCCAGCCGGCTCCGGCGATCGCCAGGGCCTACGCGATCACCCGCGAAACCTTCCGCTTCCGCGAGCTCTGGGCGGCGATCGAGGCCTTGGACAACAAGGTCGATGCCAAGGTGCAGACCGAGATGCTGATCGAGATCAACCGGCTGGCCGACCCCACGACCTGCTGGTTCCTCAGGAACTGCAACCACCCACTGGACGTCGCCGGCGTGCTCGGGGAGGCGAAACCGGGCGTGATGGCGCTCGAGGCTGCGATGTATCCGCTGGTCTGCGAGGCCGACCGCCAGGAGATGGATGAGCGCAAGGCGGCGTTGATCGCCCAGAAGGTGCCGGAGCCGCTGGCGACCCGTGTCGCCGGCCTGGCCATGCTGGTTTCCGCCCTCGACATCGTGCGGCTCGCGACCCGTTCGGGCATCAAGGTCGAGGAAGCGGCCGCCGTCTACTACGACATCGGCACCGTCTTCGCGCTCGACTGGTTGCGCGAGGGCGCAAGGCGGCTGATCGGCGACAACCACTGGGACCGGCTCGCGGTCTTCGCCATCATCGACGACCTCTATGGCCACCAGCGCGACCTGACGGCCGCGGTGATCGCCCATGCCAAGCAGATCGGCGCCAGCCTGAAGGCGTCGGAAGCGATCGATGCCTGGCGCGCCGGACGCAGCGTGCCGATGCAACGGATCGAGCAGCTGTTCGCCGACCTGAAGCAAGTCGGCAAGATCGAGCTCTCGATGCTCGCCGTCGCCAACCGGGCGCTCCGGAGCGTGATGGAGTGAGACGAGCGCCCATTGATGAGGTAGGGCAAGTATAAACTCGTCATGGTCCGCGAAGGCGGACCACCCACGAGTTTGCGAGCGAGCGATGGTTGCTTGGGTCTACATCATGACCAATCGCAAGAACGGCACACTCTACATCGGCGTCACGTCGAAGCTGGCGCAGCGCGTCTACGAGCACCAGCGAGGAATCTTCGGCGGGTTCACGCAGCAGTACGGATTGGATCGGCTGGTCTACGTGGAGGAGCATCCGACCATGCCCTTGGCCATCGAGCGCGAGAAGCGGTTGAAGAAATGGCATCGAGCGTGGAAGGTCCGGCTGATCCACCGAGACAATCCGGAATGGGATGATCCCGCCAAGTACTTGATGGCCTGAGCGATCGAGAGAAACTCGTGGGTGGTCCGCCTTCGCGGACCATGACGAGATTTATATCGGCTCTGCTTTGACCTTACTTGCGCAACCGCTCGCTCGCAATCCTTTCGATCCGCGCTTTCAAGTCCGGGTGCTGCTTCATCAGGCGGTCGAAGTCGGCGCGGTCGAGCACCAGGAGGCGGCTTTCGGTCAAGGCGGTGACCGTGGCGTTTCTGGTGGTGTCGAAGAGCAGGCCGACCTCGCCGAAGAACTGACCCTTGGCGAGGCGGACGGACGCCGGCTCGACCTCGACTTCGACCGTGCCGTCCATGATGAAGAACATGGCGTCGGCCGGCTCGCCGCGGCGCACGATCGCCTGGCGCTCGGGCACGATCTGGGGCTTCAGGAGGCGGGCGATGGCGGCGATCCTGGTCGCGTCGAGCCCGGCGAACAGCGGCACGCGGGCGACCGCGTTCCAGGTGACGACGAAGTCGCGGCGCCGGATCTCGGCGGCGAAGCCGGTGGCGAGGATGCCGGCGGGGACCGCGAACATGGCGATGCCGAGCAGCATGACGAAGCCGCCGAAGAGTCGCCCAAGCGGCGTCACCGGCGTCATGTCGCCATAGCCGACCGTCGCCATGGTGACGATGCCCCACCAGAGCGCGCGCGGGATCGAGGTGAAGACGGTAGGCTGCGCCGCGCGCTCGAGGAGATACATGGTGCCGGAGGAGAACATCAGCAGCACCAGCATGACCAGCAGCGCCGCGGCGAGCGCGCGCCACTCGGCCTGCAACACGGTCGCCACCAGCGAGAGCGCCGGCGTGAGGCGCGAGAGCTTGAACATGGCGAGCAGCTGACCGAGCAGCAGCGGGTCGCGGAGGTCCGGGATCAGCAGCCCGAGCAGCGGCGCCGCCGAGAGGAGATCGACGATGCCGATGAAGGAAACGAGATAACGGCGCCGGGCCTGCGGCCGGTCGGGATTGAGGATCGGCGCGCGCCAGATGCGCCAGAAATACTCCACCAGGAACATGATGCCTGCGATCGCGGCGGCGATGCGGCACTCGAACCGGACCGATGGATCGAGATCCTGCAGCGTGACGATGCAGGCGCTGGCAACCGAGAGGAAGATCGCCGCCAGCAGGCCGATGCGCGCCGGCCAGTTCACCGCACCGTCGGCGGCGCCGATGTTGAAGAGATGGAGCAGCCGTTTGCGCGCGATCGCTTCGGCGCCTTCTGGACTCAACCGATCCACCGGGCGATCCACCGGGCGATCCACCGGGCCGGTCGCCTCACCCGCGGTTGACGCGGTTGTCGATCAAGTCCTTGACCACGTTGGGGTCGGCGAGGGTGGAGATGTCGCCCAGATTGCTGAACTCGTTCTCGGCGATCTTGCGCAGGATCCGGCGCATGATCTTGCCGGAGCGGGTCTTCGGCAGGCCCGGCGCCCATTGCAGGAGATCGGGCGAGGCGATCGGGCCGATCTCCTTCCTGACCCACTGCACCAGCTCCTTGCGGAGCGCGTCGCTCGGCTCCTCGCCGGCCACCAAGGTCACATAGGCGTAGATGCCCTGGCCCTTGATGTCGTGCGGATAGCCGACCACCGCCGCTTCCGCGACCTTGGGATGGGCCACGAGGGCGCTCTCGACCTCGGCGGTCCCCATGCGGTGGCCGGAGACGTTGATCACGTCATCGACCCGGCCGGTGATCCAGTAGTATCCGTCCTCGTCGCGGCGGCAGCCGTCGCCGGTGAAATACTTGCCCTTGTAGGTGCTGAAATAGGTCTCGGCGAAACGCTTGTGGTCGCCATAGACCGTGCGCATCTGCCCCGGCCAGGAATCGGCGATGCAGAGATTGCCTTCGGTCGCCCCTTCGAGCTCAGTGCCGTTGGCATCGACGATGACGGGCCTGATGCCGAACAGCGGCCGCGTCGCCGAGCCGGGCTTCAATTTGGTGGCGCCGGGCAGCGGCGAGATCAGGATGCCGCCGGTCTCGGTCTGCCACCAGGTGTCGACGATCGGGCAATGGTGATGGCCGACCACGCGGTGATACCAGAGCCAGGCCTCCGGATTGATCGGCTCGCCGACCGAGCCGAGGATGCGCAGGCTCTTCAAGCTTGCCTTCTGCACCGGCGCCTCGCCCTCGCGCATCAGCGCGCGGATCGCCGTCGGCGCCGTATAGAAGATGTTGACGCTGTGCTTGTCGCAGACCTGCCAGAAGCGAGAGGCATCCGGATAGTTGGGCACGCCCTCGAACATCAGCGTGGTCGCGCCGTTGGCGAGCGGCCCGTAGACGATGTAGCTGTGGCCGGTGACCCAGCCGACATCCGCCGTGCACCAGTAGATGTCGCCGTCGTGATAGTCGAACACCAGCTGGTGGGTGAAGGCGGCGTAGACCAGATAGCCGCCGGTCGTGTGCAGCACGCCCTTCGGCTTGCCGGTCGAGCCTGACGTGTAGAGGATGAAGAGCGGATCCTCGGCGTTCATCTCCTCGGGCTTGCAATCCTTGGAGACCTTCGCCGTCTCCTCCTCGTACCAGAAGTCGCGGCCGGACTGCATCGCAACCTTGCCGCCGGTGCGCTTCACCACGAAGACGGTCCTCACCGTCGGCGATTGCTGCAACGCTTCGTCGACATTCGACTTCAGCGGCACCTTCTTGCCGCCGCGCAGGCCTTCATCGGCGGTGATGACGAAGGTCGAGTCGCAGCCTTGGATGCGACCGGCGAGGCTGTCCGGCGAGAAGCCGCCGAACACCACCGAATGGATGGCGCCGATCCGCGCGCAGGCCAACAGCGCGTAGGCCGCCTCGGGGATCATCGGGAGATAGATGGTGACGCGGTCGCCCTTCTTGACGCCATGCGCCTTCATCGCATTGGCGAGGCGGCAGACCTGCTCGTGCAGCTCTGCATAGGTGATCCTCTTGTGGTCCTTGGGGTCGTCGCCCTCCCAGATGATCGCCACCTGGTTGGCGCGCTTCGCCAAGTGCCGGTCGATGCAATTGGCGGAGACGTTGAGCGTGCCGTCGTAGTACCAGCGGATGCGGATGTCGCCGGTGTAGTCGACATCCTTCACCTTGGTATAGGGCTTGATCCAGTCGAGCCGTTTCCCCTGCTCGCCCCAGAAGCCCTCCGGGTCCTCGATCGAGCGCCGGTAGCCCTCCTCGTACTGGGTGGCATTGACCCAGGCGCGCTTGGCCGCCGCCTCGGATACCGGAAACTGGCTCTGGTCGTTCATGCCGCACTCCCCATTGAGGCGATTTCGCTCCGGCTCAAGCGGCCGGTTTAGAGCGGATTATCGGCGTAAAGCCGCGAAGATGACAAGCGTGCGAAGGCGCCGATCTTAACCAATGAGCAACCGAGTTGGGGCTAGAGATGGGGAAATGGGCGCCTCAAGCGGCAATCGGTCGCGCGGCATCTCCGATGGCGCCCGAAAGTCGGAAGGAAATCGTCTATGAACCGCCTGACACTCGGCATCCGCGGCAAGATCGTGCTGACCAGCGCGTTGATCGCGGTCATCGGCGTCGCCTGCGTCGCCGTGCTCCTCACCTGGCAGGCCTCTTCCGGCCTGACCGATACGGCCAAGCAGGTGCTCGAGAGGGCCGCTCGTCAGGAAGCCGAGCATGTCAACGGCGAGTTTGCCCGCGCGATCACCGAGGCGCGCGCTCTGGCCCGCACCACCCTGGCCATGCGACAGGCCAAGACCGCCGACCGGACCACCTTCGAGGCAATTCTCCACCAGGAGATCGATCCGGAACCGCGCTGGTTCGGCATCTGGGGCACGTACGAGCCTAACGGCTTCGACGGCAAGGATGCCGATTTCGCCGGCAAGGACATCGCGACCTCGGTGAAAAGCAATGGGCGCTACGTGCCCTATTGGCACCGCGACGCCGACAACAAGCTGATGGTGGAGAAGTCCTTCGACTTCGACAACGCGGCCGGCAACTCGCTCGACTACTACAACACCCCGATGAAGACCGGGAAATTGTATGTCACGAACCCGGCTCCCTGGAACTTCGGCACGGCGGATAAACCGAACAACGTCTGGCTGGTCAGTTTCTGTGCACCGGTCGTCGAGGACGGCAAAGCGCTCGGCGTCACCGGCATCGATGTGCGCATGGCCGAGTTGCTTGCCTATTTCAACGCGTTGCATCCCATGGGCGCGGGTCGCGCAGCACTGATCGACAGCGCCGGCAATTGGGCGACCAGTCCGGACGAGAAGCTGGTCGGCCAGCCGGTGGACGATGCTTTTTATCAGAAGCACAAGGACGCCGCAGCGCAGGATCAGGTCGAGATCGGCGACGAGCCGACCAAGCTGCTGGATGTCGCCAGCTATTCGGTTCTGGTCCCGATCCATTTCGAGGACTCGCCCAACGTCTGGACCCTGCTGGTGAGCGTGCCGAAGACTGTCGTCATCGACCGGGTCAACAGCATGGTGCGCTCGGCCGTCATCATCGGCGTCGCCATCGTGCTGGTGTGCCTGCTGATCGCCTGGGCGGTCGGGTCCGGCACCGCGCGGCCGGTGCGCCGCATGGCCCAGGTGATGGGCGCGCTCGCCTCCGGCAAGCTCGACATCGAGGTGCCGGCGACCGACCGGCGCGACGAGATCGGCGAGATGGCGCGCACGGTGGAGACCTTCAAGCAGAGCCTCGCCGACAACCAGCGCCTGCAGGCAGAGCAGCAGGAGCTGCAGAAGCGCGCCTCCGAAGATCGGCGGAAGGCACGCAACGACCTCGCCGACAGTTTCGAGAGCGAGGTCTCGAAATCGATCGGCGAGATGGCCGACACGACGCGGCAGATGAACAGCTCGGCCGACACCATGTCCAAGTCGGCGCAGGACAACGTCTCGCGCTCGGGTGCGGTGGAGCACACCGCGGGCCAGGTCTCCGACAACGTCGCCTCGGTGGCGGCGGCGGTCGAAGAGCTCGCGGCCTCGATCCGCGAGATCAGCCAGCAGGTCAACAATTCGAGCGCGGTCGCGAACACGGCCTCGGATCGCGCCCGCGGCGCCGTCGATCGCGTGAACGCGCTGGTTTCGACGGCGGAGCAGATCGGCTCGGTGGTGACGCTGATCAACGACATCGCCAGCCAGACCAACCTGCTCGCCCTCAATGCCACGATCGAGGCGGCGCGTGCCGGCGAGGCCGGCAAGGGCTTCGCGGTGGTCGCTTCCGAGGTGAAGAACCTCGCGATGCAGACCGCCAAGGCGACCGAGGAGATCTCCACCCAGGTGCAAGCGATCCAGCAATCGACCGGCACCGCGGCCTCGGAGATCACCGAGATCGCCAAGACCATCGATCAGATCAACCAGATCGGCGGCACGGTCGCAGCGGCCGTGACCGAGCAGGAGGCGGCGACCGGCGAGATCAGCCGCGCCGTCACCCAGGCGGCCAACGGGACCTCGGAGCTCCGCGGCAACATCCAGACCGTGGCCGAATCGGCACGGCGCAGCGGCCAGACCGCATCCGAGATGGCGAGCGCGGTAGCACTCGTCGGCCAGCGCTGCAACGACCTGCAGAGCCGGGTGGACGACTTCCTGAAGCGGGTCCGGGCGGGGTAGCCCTAAGCCGCACCCCTGCCCTGCCCGACGCGATACCAGTCGATGTTGCGGGTGGCGAACATGGCCGCCAACAATGCCAGGAACAGCGCGATCGTGCCGGCGAGCAGCGCGTAATCGTCCATCTGCAAGAGGTCGTAGACGTAGGCCTGCACCACGGCAAGCAGCGCCGCGGTGAGGTAGCCCAAGCGGCGGCTCATCGTGCGCCAGGCATACCAGGCGATGAGGGCGATCGAGGCCGCGCTGGCGATCACGTATGCCTCAAGAAACGGAATGTGCTCCGCGAGCGAAAGCAGGAGCAGGTAGAAGAGGCAGAGCGCGGCACCCACCATCAGATACTGCACCGGATGCACCTTCCGGCCACCGAATAGGCCGTTGACGAAGATCGTGCCGAAGGTCAGCGCGATCACCAGCACGCCGTATTTGAGGATGCGATCGGTCTGTTGATGCACGTCGCCCGGCTCGACGAAGCCGACGCCGACGGTGGAGTTCCACAGCGTCTCCGGATTGACCTCGCCGGTGCGCCATGAGGAGGGAAAGCCGCGCGAGAGGGCGCTCATCGACCACTTGGCGGTGAATCCCTGATCGGTGATCTCGCGTTCGTCCGGCAGGCTGCGGCCGAAGAAGTCGGGATGCGGCCAATCCGCCTTCAAGGCGATCGTGGTCGTGTCGGCAACCGGCGCAAAGTTGAGCGCCGTGCTGCCGCGAAAGTCGATGGTGACGGCGAAGTCGAGCGGCTTCGCGATGTCGGCGGCGGCGAGCGGGATCGCGAGGGCGAGGCTGGAGGAGAGGCTCTGGTCCTGCTGCACCGCGTCCTCCGCGGCCTCGGGCAGGTTGCCGACGGCGATCTTCAGGCTTCGGACCGACGTCACGTCGCCGATGCCGAGCAGCAGCTTCGCACCGCTCCAATCGATCATCTCCGGCGCGATGTCACCCCTCGGATTGGCGAGACCCACGAAGCTGCCGGTGAGCTTCGCCGTGCCGCCATAGACCAGCACGTCATAGATGCTTTTCGAGCGCTTTTCGGTCTTGATCTCCGTGTCGATCGCGAGCCGTTTCGGCAGGAAGAAGAGGCGGTTGGTCGCGGTGCGCGGCGCGGTCGTCGTGTCGCCGGGCTCGGTGACATAGCGATAGGGCACGGCGAGGATGGGGCCGAGAATGGTCTGCGTGCCGCCCCATTGGGCGGTGATTTCGGAATCCACTTCCTCGGCGCGGCCGGCGCGCTCCTGGTTCAGGTCCTCGATCATGCCGAGCGGGATCAGGAGGAGCAGTGTGAGGAAGGCCAGAAAGAACGCGCGCCTGGTCGCCTCGAACCCGGCGACGCCGAGGCCGAAACGGCGATGCCACGGTTTCGGCGCCGGCTCCCGATTCCGGTGCTCCTCAATCGGCCCCTCCTGACTCGGATTGGCAGGATGATCGTCGGTCATGGGATTCCCCGCTTGCGTTCCTCGTCCCCTGCGAGGCAGCCTGCACGCCGATCGCGTCCCGCCGGCGGCGGAACTGCGGCGGAACCAAGGAAAAGCGCGCGCGACTTCGAGGCGCGGCGCCGTCACAGAGATGGAGCACAGCATGGTCAACCAACAGCAAAAGGGCGAAGCCTTCCGCAAGCTGCACGAGAGGGGCACCTTCGTGATCCCGAACCCGTGGGATATCGGAAGCGCCAAGGTCCTGGCCTCGCTCGGCTATCAGGCGCTGGCGACCACCAGCGCCGGTTTCGCCTTCTCCCAGGGCCGCCCCGACGGCGATGCTGTGATCGGCCGCGAGGAGACGCTGAGGAACTTCAAGACCATCGTCGATGCGACCGATCTTCCGGTCAGCGCCGATCTTCAGGGCGGGTTCGGCGCCTCGCCGGAGCATGTGGCGGAGACGATCCGGCAGGCCTCGGCGATCGGCCTCGCCGGCGGCTCGATCGAGGACGCGACCGGCGACGAAGCCAATCCGATCTACGATCTCGGCCTCGCCAAGGAGCGGGTCGCGGCCGCGGTCGCGGCGGTTCGAGCGCTGAAAGTGCCCTTCACCTTCACGGCACGGGCGGAGAATTTCCTCTGGGGCCGGCCCGACCTCGCCGACACGATCAAGCGGCTGCAGGCCTTCCAGGAGGCCGGCGCCGACGTGCTCTACGCGCCGGGCCTGAAGACCGAGGCGGAGATTGCGAGCGTGGTGAAATCGGTCGACCGCCCGATCAACGTGCTGATCGGCGCGCGCACGAATCCGCTGACCGTGACCGACCTGGCGCGGATCGGCGTGCGCCGCGTCAGCGTGGGCAGCGGCTTCTATCTCGCCGCCATGGGCGCCTTCTATCGCGTGGCGAAGGAGATGAAGGAGCAGGGCGTCGCCAGCTTCGCCGACGGCGCCATGCCCTTCGCGCAGCTCAACACGATGTTCGGCGGGAAGGACTGACGAGCGTCAGCTCTTCAACCCACCCATCTTGCACACCGCCTTCCACTCGGCGGCGGTCACGGGCTGGACGGAGAGGCGCGAGTTCTTCACCAGGACCATGTCCTTCAGGCCCGGCGTCGCCTTGATCTCGGCCATGGTGACCGGCTGCTTAAAGGCCTCCAACGGCTTCACATCGACCTGGACGAACTTGCCTGCCTTGTCGCTGGGATCTGGATAGGCTTCCTTCGCGATCTCGCAGATGCCGACCACGGCGAGGCCCTCGTTGGAGTGATAGAAGAAGGCGCGATCGCCCTTCTTCATCGCCTTCAGATTGGCCGCGGCCTGGAAGTTGCGCACTCCGCTCCAGTTGGTCTTACCGTCCTTGTTGAGCTGCTCCCAGGAATAAGCGGAGGGCTCGGACTTCATCAGCCAGTATTGCATCTTGGGTCCTCGCTATTTGGGGAAACTCCCTATTTGGGGAAAGTCCGGCGCGTGCCGTGCACGGTGACGGATTGGAACAGGCCGGCCTTGGCATAAGGATCGCCGGAGAGAAACCTGTCCATCTCGGCCCGATCGGCGACTTCCAGCACGAGCAGGCTGCCGATCATCGCGTCCTTGGCGTCGAGCAAGGGCCCCGCGAACAGCAGCTTGTCGTTATGCGCCGTCAGATACTCGACATGTTTCGGCCGGTTCGCCATGCGGATCTCGAGTGCGCCAGGCTTGTCGAGACAGTAGGCCATGAACTGCATAAGATTCTTCTCCTTCCGATCTAAGCCTTCACCCCTGCGCCGCGCAGCGAGGGTGCGTCGGCATCGAGCGGCCAACGCGGGCGCGGGGCGAAATCGAGCGGCGATGTCTCGCCGCGTTTCAGATGCTCGAGACCGGCCCAGGCGATCATCGCTGCGTTGTCGGTGCAGAGCCGGAGCGGCGGCGCCACCAGCGGCAATCCTGCCTCTCCGGCTACATCCGCGAGGCTGGAGCGCAGCCGGAGATTGGCGGCAACGCCACCAGCAACCACGAGCGCGGTCAGATCGGGCACCACGGCGCGCGCGAGACCGATGCCGCGCCTGGTGCGGTCCGCAATCGATTCGGCGACCGCCCGCTCGAAGCCGGCAGCGAGGTTGCCGACCGTTGTCGCATCGAGAGCACCGGCCGCGCGCAACAACTCGACGCGCTGGCGCAGCGCCGTCTTCAAGCCGCTGAAGGAGAAGTTGCAATCCGGGCGGCCCAGCATCGGGCGCGGCAGGTCGCGCACCGGATCGCGGGCATCCTTCGCCGCGCGCTCGATCGCCGGACCGCCGGGATAGCCGAGACCCAAGAGCTTCGCCGCCTTGTCGAAGGCCTCGCCGGCGGCATCGTCGATCGTTGCGCCGAGCCGGCGATAGCGCCCGAGATCCTCGACCACCAACAGCTGGCAGTGGCCGCCGGAGACCAGCAGCAGCAGATAGGGAAAGGCGACGGCGTCGGAGAGGCGCGCGCTCAAGGCATGGCCTTCGAGATGGTTGACGGCGAAGAAGGGCAGGCGGTGCACCGCGGCGATGGCTTTGGCCATGGTGACGCCGACGATGACGCCGCCGATGAGGCCGGGCCCGCCGGTGGCAGCGATGCCGTCGAGATCGGCGAAGCCGATGCCGGCATCCTGCAGCGTGCCGGCGATCAGCGGTGCCAGATGCTCGAGATGGGCCCTCGCCGCCACTTCCGGCACCACGCCGCCATAGGCCCGATGCTCCTCCAGCTGGGAGAACAGGCGCTCGGCCAGCACTTCGCGCCGGTCGTTGACCACGGAGGCGGCGGTCTCGTCACAACTCGATTCGATGCCCAATACGATCATATGGGGATAGCGTCAGGTCCCGGAGAGCGGTGCCCGAGGTTGCCCCCGGTTGCCATTGGCGGCACCGCCCGGTTACAAGAGCGCCGGCGAAAGCGGTGGCCAATCGGCGGTCTTTATGGCGGTTTCCCAGACGGCAAGCAACCGAGGCGCGCCCGTCCTCAGGATCGGCACGCGGGGGAGTCCGCTCGCCCTCGCCCAGACCGAGATCGTGCGCACCGCCCTGATCGCCACCCATCCGGCGCTGGCCGAAGCCGGCGCGGTCGAGATCGTGCCGATCCGCACCACCGGCGACCAGGTACAGGACCGGACGCTGGCCGAGATCGGCGGCAAGGGCCTCTTCACCAAGGAGATCGAGGAAGCCCTGATCGACGGCAGGATCGATCTCGCGGTCCATTCCATGAAGGACATGCCGACCTTCCTGCCCGACGGACTTGCCATCGGCGCGGTGCTGGCGCGCGAGGATCCGCGCGACGTGCTGATCGCACCAGCGGCCAAGAGCATCGCCACCCTGCCCCATCGCGCCGTGGTCGGCACGGCCTCGCTCCGGCGCCAGGCCCAGCTCCTGGCACGCCGGCCCGATCTCCAGGTCAAGCCGCTGCGCGGCAATGTCGGGACCCGGCTGGAGAAGATCGCCCGCGGCGAGGCGGCGGCGACCCTGCTGGCGCTCGCCGGATTGAAGCGACTCGGTCGCACCGACGCGGCGACGGCAATTCTCTCGATCGACGAGATGCTGCCGGCCGTCGCTCAGGGCGCCATCGGCATCGAGATCCGCGCCGAGGATTCGCGTGTGCGCGGTTTCGTCGCTCCGCTCGACCACCGGCCGACCGCGATCGCCGTCACCGCCGAGCGCGCGATGCTGGCCGAGCTGGACGGCTCCTGCCGCACGCCGATTGCGGGCCATGCGACGATCGATGGAACCACCCTTGTTCTCCGCGGCTTGATCGCGCTGCCCGATGGTACCGAGTCGCATCACGGCCACGAGCGGGGCGATGTGACACGGGACGGCGCCGAGTCACTGGGACGGGCGCTTGGTCGCAGGCTGAAGGCGCTGGCGGGTCCGCGCTTCCTGGCTTAGGCTTCGCCAGGAGATCGGCGGTTGGGGTTTGAGGACGGGGATTCGAGGACAAAAGATGCACGCGCTGATCACCCGGCCCATCGAGGATGCGAAGCCACTCGCGGATTTGCTGGCCGCGCGCGGAGTAGAATGCAGTGTCGAGCCGCTGCTCGAGATCGTGCCGCGCGAGGATGCCGAGATCGATCTCGACGGCGTGCAGGCCCTGCTCTTCACCAGCACCAATGGCGTGCGCGCTTTCGCCGCCAAGAGCTCGCGCCGCGATCTGAAAGTGCTGACCGTCGGCGAGGCCTCGGCCGCCGCGGCCCGCGATGCCGGATTCACCGCTGTGATTGCCGCGAGCGGAGACGTCGAGGCCCTGGCCGAGTTGGCGATCGCGCGGCTCGATCCGAAGGCGGGTCCGCTGTTTCATGGCGCGGCCTCGGCACTGGCGGGCGATCTGCAGGGCCGCCTCGAAGCCGCAGGTTTCACACTCCGCCGCGCCGTGCTCTATGACGCGAAGCCGGCGGCCACCTTCTCGCCGGAGACCCGGATGAACCTGGCGCTCGGCGGCATCGACATGGTGCTGCTGTTCTCGCCGCGCACCGCGCGCACGTTCGTGGAACTCTGGCGCGCCGCCGAGAGCCCGAGCCTCGCCAAGGCGACGGCGCTCTGCCTCTCTCCCGCGGTCGCGCGCGAGATCGCGGAACTCGGCTGGCAACACACGGAAACCGCGACGAGCCCAGACCAACCCGCCATGCTGGCCCTGGTCGCGGCCGAGATCACGCGGCGTACGCCCGCGGTCGAGGTTCTGCCGCCGGTCAACAACCCGGATCAGGAGATCAGGCAGGAGCCGAGACATGCGTCGCGCGTCGAGGCGGAGCGCGAAGCCTACGGCGTGCCGCCGATACCGCCGGCGCCGGAGAAGCGCGCGAGCCCCTGGGGCGGGATCATCGCCGGACTGATCGCCGGCGCGGTCGCCGGTGTGATCGTGCTGCTGGCGGCACCGGCCTGGCAACCGCTGCTCGGGTTTTCGTCCTCGACGCCGGTGGTCGGCGGCGCATCGCCGGATCTCTCCGCGCTCCAATCGAGACTCGCGAGCCTGGAAGCGCAGAGCGCCAAGGCGATCACGCCGGACGCGGTGATGGCGACGGTGAACGACGCGACGGGCAAAGTGGAGAAGGAGATCGGTCCGCTCAGCGCCCGGCTGGACAAGATCGAGCATACGCTGGCCGCGCTGCCGCAACTGGGTTCACCGCAAGCGGGCACGGCACCCAACGGAGCCCCACCGGTCTCAACGCTCGACGTGCAGCAGCTGCAGTTCCGCATCGCGAAGCTGGAGACCGATCTGACGCAAGTTTCGCAGCAGGTTTCGAGCCAGGCGGCCAATGCCGCGCCGGCCTCACCCGATCTCTCGGCCAATGTTGCGGACCTGAAGGCCGCCAATGATGCGCTGACGCGCCAGCTCAGCGTCGCCAAGGACGAGATCGCCAAGCTTGACACGGCGCTCGCCGCCCTGCAGGCGCAGCAGAGCGACCTCTCCGGCAAGGTCGGCCAGATCGCCGCGGCGCCGGCGCCGGTGACCGCGGCGGAGCAGCGCCGCACGGCGCTGGTCGTGGCGCTCGGCGGCCTGCGCGGGGCGCTGCCGCTCGACAAGCCCTATGCCGCCAACCTGAAATCGGTGGACGACCTCGCGGGTGCCGACGCCACGCTGAAGGCACAGCTCGCTCCGGCACTCGATCCCCTGCGCTCCATCGCCGCCAGTGGCGCCCCGACCTTGGCCCAGTTGCAGGCAAGCTTCCCGACGCAGGAGATCGCCAAATCCGCCAATGCCGAGGAGGCCTCGAGCGCGGTCGGCGCCGATCAGAGCTGGTCGGAACGACTGATCAACCGGCTCTCCGAAGCCGTCACCATCCGACCGGTCGGGGCCGATGCGGAGGGCGACGGCCCGCTGGCGCGCCTTGCCCGCGGCGAGGCGAAGCTCAAAGCCGGCGATCTTTCCGGCGCGGTGGCGGAGATCGGCGCGCTCGACGGCCGTCCGGCTGCGGCTGCGGGAAGCTGGCTTGGCCAAGCCAAGGCGCGGCTCGCGCAGGATCAGGCGGGTGCCGCGCTCGACCAAGTCTCGACCGCGCTCCTGGCGCCGCCGGAAGCGCAGTGAGCGGCGCGATGCTCCTGGTTGCAACGAAGACGACGGCGCGCCCATGACTCTCGGCCGCACCGTTTGGCTCTTCATCAAGATTGCGGTCGTCGTCACGGCCGCGGTTTTGCTTGCCAATCGGCCGGGCCGGGTTTCGATCACCTGGCTTGGTTACAACATCGACCTCTCGGTCGGCGCGGCGCTGGTCGTCCTGCTCTTCCTGGTCCTGGCGCTTTACCTGATCTGGCGGCTCTGGCACATGATCCGCCGCGCGCCGAGCGACTACACGCTGTTCCGCAAGAGTCGACGGCAGGCCAAGGGCTTCCGGGCCCTGACCCGCGGCCTGGTCGCGGCGGCGGCCGGCGACCCGGGCGAGGCGAAGCGTCTCGCCAAGGCCGCCTACGGCCTGCTCGACAAGTCTCCGCTGACCTTGTTGCTCGCGGCGCAGGCCGCGCAGCTCGAAGGCGACGAGCACGCGGCCGGCCGCTATTTCGAAGCGCTCTCCAAGGATCCCGAAGCGGCGTTGCTCGGCCTGCGCGGCCTCGCCACCCAGGCGCTGAAGCGCGGCGACGAGCCGGCAGCGCTCACCTATTCCGAACAGGCGCTGCAATCCTATCCCCATGCGGAATGGGCGGCGGAAACGGCGCATCGCCTGCAGGTGAAGCTCGGGAAGCCCGCCGAGGAGAGCCTCAAGGCGCTGGTGCGCGCCGGCGCCATGACGGCAAAGGAAGGCCAGCATCGCAAAGCCGTGCTGCTCGCCGAGCGCGCGCGGCTGTCGTTGCTGCCCGAGACTCAAAACCCGGACTTCGACGGCGCGCTCAGGCCGGCGCGCGAGGCGCTGAAGCTCGATGCGGGTCTGGTCCCGGCGCGGCTGATTCTGGCCAACATCCTGTTGAAGCTCGGCAAGAAGCGAGAGGCGACCAGGCTGATCGAGCAGGACTGGGATTCGCGCCCCCACCCCTCGCTGGTCCGCGCCTATCTCGAAGCCGAGCCCGGCGAGCGCCCGACCGAGCGTATGAAACGGCTGGAGCGATTGGCGCGCCAGAATCCGGATCACGTCGAGACTCACCGCGCACTTGGCATGGCGGCGCTCGCCGCCGGGCTGTGGGGTGAGGCGCGGCGGCATCTCGAGCAACTGGCCGCGGCCGAGGGGGCAGGCGATGGGCTGACACATGCCACCTGCCGTGCGATGGCGGCGCTCGAAGATAGCGAGCGCGCCGATCCCGCGACCGCCTCGGCGGCCGTGCGGCGCTGGCTCGACGCCGCGGCAGAGGCGCTGCCGGATCCCGCCTGGATCTGCACCGCCTGCGGACATCCGGGCGAGGCTGGCCCCGCCTCCGGTCATTGGCAGGCGCTCTGCCCGCATTGCGACGCCATCGACTCTTACCGCTGGCAGCGCCCGGCTCTGCCGACCGGCGACATTCTGCTTGCCCCACCGGCCGCATCGGAAGCTGCGGCCACGGCGCCCGTCGAGAGCTTGTCGGCGCCTGCAGCGAACGGGGAAACAGCGCCGGCTGCGCCGGACGTGCCCGCAAAGGCACCCGTGCCGCCGCCGGCGAAGGAGCCACCAGCTGCCGCCGGGCCACTCCCGCCCGCGACCCAAACCCGCACCGACGAGCGGTTGGAAAGCCAATTGGCCCCGTCGGTTGACGCCGCCCGGACGATCTACTAGCTTCC
>DATKMF010000027.1:0-2977 GCA_035542015.1 Candidatus Cybelea sp. | reverse complement strand
CCCTATCAAAACGGGGAGAGTGAGATGTTTAGGATCAGCACACAGCACGGGATGACCGACTTCTCGG
The DNA here is from genome assembly GCA_035542015.1 of Candidatus Cybelea sp. Taxonomy (GTDB): domain Bacteria; phylum Pseudomonadota; class Alphaproteobacteria; order Dongiales; family Dongiaceae; genus Dongia. The sequence continues at coordinate 2,910 of DATKMF010000027.1, read as the reverse complement.
CGGACGATCTTCCTCAACTCACCGGCAGCCCGAAGCAAGTTTCATGGGCAGCCGATCTCCGCAACGTCCGCGGTCGCTATCTCGCCAACTCATTCGACCAGATGTTCCGCAATGCGCGGGATCGCGGCGAAGTCACCGACGAGCAGCGCCAGGCCCTTCTTGCGGCCTGGTCCGCCAAGCATCTGACCGAGATGAGCAACGCCAGCGCCCGGTATTGGATTGACCATCGCTGATGGAGGAGAAAATGAAAGCCATCATCAACGGCCTGCGATACGACACGACCAAGGCCGTCCTCATCGGCAAGGAGAGCGCCGACTGTTCCCGTACCGACTTCCACTGGTGGGAGGCCGGGCTCTATAAGACGCCGCGCGCCAGTCGTTATTTCCTAGCCGGGCGCGGCGGCCCTATGACCAAGTTTTCCCACCCTTATGGCCAAAATGGTTCGCGGGGCGGCGAGAAGATCGTTCCGCTTTCCCACGAAGAGGCCCGCGAATGGGCGGAACGCTACCTCACCATTGAGGAGGTCGAGAAGGCTTTCTCGGCTGTAATCGAGGATGCCTGAATCACGCCGTCCCCTTGCACTGCGCCTTTTCTGCTTCCACGAGATTTGTCCGCACTCCGGCGGCGATCCCCTCGATGAGCAGATCGACGTCGAGTTCCGGACAGAGGAGCTTCAGACGGGCGATGATGAGGCTGATCGCCGACGCCACCACATCGGCGCCATAGCCCGTGACCGCAGCTCCGTAGAGCACCGCATTAGCGATCCCGGCGATGGCTTTCGCTTCCTCGCTTTCCCAGGGGACAACGACGATCCCGTTCACGTCATCGCCGCGAGCTTGGTCAAGATGCCGTCGAGCAGCATTGGCATTCCCTCTTCCCATACCGAGAGCGTCTGGCCCTTGAGGAGTTCGTCCGGGAGGTAGAGCCCGGAATGCAGTTGCTCGATCGGCAAGCGGCTCGAGCCGACGCGCCGGTAGACCTGGCCGCCGAGCTTCGGGGACGGCCGGCGCGCGCCGCGGAAGCCGGAGTTGATCCAGGCGCCGGGGTAGAAGGTCGATCGCCCCCACGGATGAGCCGTGACGCCGCCGCCACCTTCCTTCGCGCCGAAATATTTGAGCCGAACGTTGCCGCCATGAACGGTGATCCGGAATGAGAGGCCGCCCGCGCCGGCTTCGGTCGCGATCTGCGCCCGCTCGGTCACGCCCTCTTTGATGCCCGTCTGTGCCTGCTCGGCCGCTACGGTCTTCGTGCGCAGCGCTAGGCCACCCGCATTGAGCAGGCCAGCCATGATCTCCGGCCCCTCTTCGCCGATGCGCGCGAAACCGGCCCGGAAGGCGTCCCAGCCCGCCGAGTTGAATGTCGTGATGATCCGCATCAGTCGTCGAACCACTGCCGCGCGCAGGCCGCCATGTACCGGACGAAGTCGCTGATCTTCGGCCACGCCAAGGCGAGAAACAGGAGCGCCGCGAACCCGAGAAGGTAATAGGCCGCCTCGATCATTCGTGGCCGATGCCGCCGTGCGAGAAGTTGCCGCGCTGGACCGGCCCGAGGTTCGGAAGCGATGCGCCGAGCGAGGTCCCGAGGCTCGAGATCGAGGCCTTGAAAGCGTTCCACTTCGCTTGCGCCGCGTCGATCGCGGCGTTGAAAGCGGACAGGTCAATCTCGGGGTGCGCCGGCTGGCTGACCGAGATGTGGAGCTCATCGGCCTTTTCCTTGGCCTGCTCCATCATCGCGATCTGCTCTTTCATCTGCGCCGGGTCTTGCGCGCCCGTCGGCATCGCACCATAACCGACCGGAGATGGGGGAACCGCGCCGGGGAGCTGGAGCGGCTCGGAGCCGCCCTTTGTCGGCATCCAGGCGTTCAAAAGTTTTTGGCCCTGTCCTGACCACGACAGCGGTTCCGACCACCATCCCAAGTTTGGCGGTGTGATTTCGCCTTTTTCGTTGGTCTTGAGGGTCGGGCCGGTCAGCAAGTTCCATAACGACATTGTGGTTGCAATGCCTGGCTTTTTTCCAAAGCCAGGGATGCCCCCGACGCCGCCTGCGGCAGAAGCAGCCGCCCCGCCCTTAAGCGCGACGGCCGCCGCCGTTAGTTCAGCAGCGGCCGCATCGAGCGCAACAGCCGATTTGCCAAGCCCGAAGCCGCCCATGAGACCATTGTAGAGCAGATAAAAGCCGCCCACGCCGCCCGCGGCTGCCGCGCCTGCACCGATCATTCCAGCCGCAGTTTCATGTCCAGCCGCAAATTTCGCATACTGGTCATAGAGCTGACCAATGTTCTCGGTAATCTTTGAGAGAACCTCTGCCGCTTTCGGCATGGCTGGCGCGGTGAGCACAGCGCCAAAATTCTGAAGCGCCGTCGAGAGCGAATTAAGCGCGACGAACGGGTCTTTGGCGTTCATCTGGTTCGCGGTGAGGCCCGCCGCGCCGGCGTAAAGTTGCGCATGCTGTTGGAAGCTCGGCGCCTGTGTGATCAGTTTGGCGACGAGATCCGCCGCGCGTCCGGCCGGGAATAGGCGGCGAACTTCCGCGATCTGATCATCGATGCTCTTGATGCCGGCCTTGTCCATAGCCGGCAACAGGACCGTGCTAACCCAAAGGTCCGGATCGCTCGCCGCGAGCGCAGCGGACGGGAGCTTCCGGCCTGGCATCATGCCTTTAATTTCGCCTGTCTTCGTCGTCATGAAATCGCTTGGTTGGGCAAGCCCCAACCGAACAAATTCTTTCGCCGCAGCGTGCTGTTGGCCCTGGAAGCCGCCGACGAGCTGCTTGACGAACTGGTCAATGCCCGTGCCGGCCATCGACCCGCCCATTTCCTGGGTGAGAGAAAGGGCAGTCGTGAGCAGAAAGCGTTCGCTGAGCCTCGGGCCGGCCGCGCGGGAGAACTTGGCCAGTTCAAACATGTTCTCG
>DATKMF010000026.1:0-2994 GCA_035542015.1 Candidatus Cybelea sp. | reverse complement strand
CAGCGGTCGGGCGTGAGCGGGTGGAACTCGAGGTCGCTGCCGCTGCTCTTCATCGCGCCACTCTAGGGTCGCTGTCGCAACCGGCGCAACTTCCCGCTATGCTCCGAGCCACGCAGCGGGGGAAGCGAGCGAGAGTCATGGCGGGTGCCAATGCGGCGATCCTTTATCGCCCGGACGGTTATGCGACCAGCGGGCCGAAGCTCATGGGGCGGCAGGCGGCGGGCGAGGGTTTCCTCAAGGGCTTCGTGCGTCATGCCGAGGTGGACCGGCTTTTCTGCTACACGCCGCGGCGCGATCACGCCGAGCATTTCCTCGATGCGGTGAAGGCGATCGGCAACGCGCGGCCGATCAAGTGGCTGAACGAGACCGACGCGCGATCGCCGAGCGACGCCGGCACGCTCTATCTCCCCGATCCCAGCCTCTCGCTCCACGCCTGGCGGCGGCGGCGTTTCGACCAGCGCGCCTATTCGATCGTCGGCGTGACGCACACGACCGCCTCGGCCGGTGCCATGGACTGGATCTCCGGTCTGCAGTCGGCGCCGGTGCAGGACTGGGATGCGCTCATTTGCACCTCGACCGTGGTCAGGGAGACGGTCGATTACGTGCTCGAAGCCCAGGCGGAATTCATGCGCGACCGGCTCGGCGCGCAGCTTTTCCCGAAGCCGCAGCTGCCGGTCATTCCGCTCGGGGTCGACACCGACGCCTTCGCGCCGGATGCGGCGGCGCGTGCGTCGGCACGCAAGACCCTCGGCATCGGACCCGAGGATGTCACCGTGCTGTTCGTCGGGCGCTTGAGCTTCCATGCCAAGGCGCATCCCCTGCCGATGTATCTCGGCCTCGAACGCGCGGCGGCACGAGCCCCGAAACGCAAGATCCATCTCATCCAGTGCGGCTGGTTCGCCAACGATTTCATCGCCAAGGCGTTCAAGGACGGCGCAGCCACCTTCTGCCCCTCGGTGCGTTGCCAATTCCTCGATGGCCGCAATGCCGAGGTGCGCGGGCAGGCCTGGCATGCCGCCGACATCTTCACCTCGCTCTCCGACAACATCCAGGAGACCTATGGCCTCGCGCCGGTGGAGGCGATGGCGGCGGGATTGCCGAGCGTCGTCACCGACTGGAACGGCTATCGCGACACGGTGCGCGACGGGGTCGACGGCATCCGCGTGCCGACCCTGATGCCGCCGCCGGGCTGGGCCGAGGATCTCGCCGACCGCCATGCCAACGCGATCGACAACTACGATCACTATTGCGGCTTCACCAGCCAGTTCGTCGCGGTAGATGCGGATGCTTGCGCCGAGGCCTATGCGAAGCTGATCGGCGATGCCGAGCTTCGGCGCAAGCTCGGCGGGCATGCGCGAGTGCGCGCGATCGCGGAATTCGACTGGCGCGTGGTGATCGCCAAATACCAGGCGCTCTGGAGCGGGCTCGCAGAGCGCCGCCGCGCTGCGCCGGAATCGGCGGCACGCCGCGAGGGCCGGCCCGCACATCCGACCCGGGCCGATCCCTATGCCGCGTTTCACAGTTACACGACCGCGACGCTTTCGCCGGACGATCGGGTTGCACTCGCGCCCGGTGCCGATGCGGCGACATTCGACGCGGTGACCGCGTCAGGCCTGATCGCTTTCGCCAAGACGGTCAACCCGCCGGAAGCGGAGATGCATCGGCTGATCGAGAGCCTGGGACTGCAGGGCGAGTGCACGGTCCGCGCGCTGCTGCAGGACCGGGCACCCGAGAGCCGCATCTTCTACGCGCGCAGCCTGCTCTGGCTGGCCAAGATGGGGCTGCTGAAGATCGAGAAGGCGCGCTAGTTCCGCGTGGGCGCGTAGCCCTTCATGATCATGTCGACGGCGCCTGCGACCACCTCGTCGGCGCCGGGTTCGTTCTTCAGCTTCTCTTCGAGATTGAGCATGCGGCGCATATACAGGGGGCCGCGCACCAGCCAGATCAGCTGATGCGCCGCGAGCCTCGGGTTCGGCACGTCGAGCGCGCCGCGCCGGTCGGTGGCGGCGAAGAAATCGCTGAGCAGCTTCAGGAAGGGCAGCGGTCCCGATTCCACGAAGGCCTCGACCAGCTCGGGGAAGCGGGGACCTTCGGCGATGATCACGCGGTAGATGCCAAGAGTCTTCGGCGCCAGCAGGAAGGCCTCGATGCCACGGGCAATCTCGGTCAGCGCCTGCTTGACGTCCGCCATCTCGGTCAGAGCCGGCATGACACCTTCCGCATAGGCCTGGCAGCTCACCTGCACCATGGTGGCGAAGAGCCGGTCCTTGCTCTCGAAATGGGCATAGACGGTGGCCTTGGAGACGCCGGCCTCGCGGGCGATCTGGTCCATGCTGACCGCGCCGTAGCCCTGTTCGCGGAACAGATTGCCCGCCGCATCGAGGATCCGCTCGGTCTTCTCCGGTCGGCGGCCGGCGGCGGGGGTGAAGACTTCAGCGAGGGCGGAACTCATAGACGAACAACTCCCGACATCGGCAAAAATGTGACGCAGCGCACAGTGTTCTGAACTGGACGGTTCAGTTCTGGCTTGACTCCTCTACGCCCGCAAGCCAATTTCCGTCAACTCTAAACTGGACGGTTCAGTCTGCCCCGTGTAGCCCGGGTGGCGAACCGTCGCAGGCCATCGGCACAAAGGGATGCAGTCATGCGCAAGCTCGCGATTCGGGCGGTCCTCCTGGTGATTGTAGCAGGCGCGGCCTTGGGCGGCGGAGCCTATTGGTGGAAGACCGCCCGGTTCCAGGAAACCACGGACAACGCCTATGTCGAAGGTGACATCTCCGTGATCAGCCCGCTGATCGAGGGGAAGGTGGCGACCGTCACGGTGGGCGACAATCAGGCGGTCAAAACCGGCGACGTGCTGCTGACGATCGAGGATTCCGACTATCGCGCCAAGGTGGCGCAGGCCGAGGCGCAGGTGGCCGCGGCGGCCGCCTCGATCAGCACCATCGACAGCCAGATCGCCTGGCAGCAGAGCAAGATCGCCGAGATCCAGGC
>DATKMF010000025.1:0-8227 GCA_035542015.1 Candidatus Cybelea sp. | reverse complement strand
TAGGCGGCTGCAAGTCCAGGCTACGCCCGATCGCGTTGGGCGGCCGGATGGGGCAAGATCCATCGGTTTTGAGGAATTTGCCCTGCGCGATGGGAAACAGATGGCTCACGCAGTGAGCGAGGATCTGAAGAGGAAAGTGTGGGCCAGTCGCTCTTGAAAGTCGTACGGCGGTTGTCGGCCAGGAGCGTCGGCACGGTGGCACAGCAACCGGTACACGCGCTGGAGCGCTGGGCGCGGGGCCGCGACGACTACCGCAAGCTCCGCGAGTCCGACTATGTGGTGGTTTCTGTCGCCAAGAGCGGCCGTACTTGGCTCAACGTGATGATCTCCAAGTATTTCCAGCTCCGCTATAACCTGCCGGACTACATCACGTTCCGCTTCGACAACCTCCACCGCCAGAATCCCGCGGTCCCGAAGGTCATTCTGCTCCACGACACCTATATCCGCATCTACACCAAGTGCGGCGACCGCAAGACCCCGTTCTATTCAACACCGACCCTGCTGCTGATCCGCCATCCGGCCGACGTGGCGGTCTCTCTCTATTTCCATTGGCGCTACCGCATGCAGGCCCCGCAGAAGGGTCTCAACCGCCTTCCGGCTCACGGGGCCGAGGTCGGCGTCTTCGATTTCGTCATGCGGGACACCGGCCTGCCCAGCATCGTCACGTTCCTCAACGAATGGGCGCGGGAGCGGCAGCACCTCGCGAACTGCCTGACCGTGCGCTATGAAGATCTGCGCGCCGATCCGCGCGCCGAGCTCGGCCGTGTCCTGCGCTGGATGGGTCAGAATCCGAGCGATGCGGAAATCGACGCTGTCGTTGAATTCGCCTCCTTCGAGAACCTGAAGAAGCTCGAAGCGAAGGATGCGTTCGGGGCAAAGGGAAGCAAGGGTATGACCCCCGGCGACGTCACCAATCCGGATTCCTTCAAGGTGCGGCGCGCCAAGGTCGGCGGCTATCGCGACTATTTCGACGACGACCAGGCGCGCCAGATCGAAGACTACATCCGCAAGAACCTGGATCCTTCGTTGGGCTACGCGCCGGCGTCCTAGCGGAGCGCGCCGGGACGTTACGCCCCCCGATCAGGCGCGGTCGGCGACGAGAGCCGGCCGTCCATCATTGCGTCGATCGGGCTGAGCCGCGCCTTCGACGAGGGCGCGGATTCTTGCTGCGACGGTGGCGGCATCGTTCGGCGGGTTCGCGGTACGCGTTGCGGGCTGGTCGTCGCCGATCCAGACCGCGCGGCCGCTGGCGATCAGCTTCCTGTGGATGTTCCGGGTGTCGCGGTGCAGGCGTCGCGGCAGAATCCGGTTGATGACCGTGACCTTGAGGTCCTTCAGCCGGGCGCGGATCGCGCTGGCGAGCCAGGGATGCTCGACCGCGATGGGCGGATGCTGCGGCGTGTTCTGGCGCATGCCGAAGCGCCCCTCGCCGAGATCGAAGATGTAGACCGGCCGGCCGGTGGCGCAGGATTCGGCCAGCATCGTCATGCTGTCGCCGGTCACCACCAGCGCATCGGCGAGACCGAGCAGCGCCATGTAGGGATTGTCGCCCCGGGTCTCATGCCAATCGAAGATCATGGAAGGCACCGACGTGTTCCCGGCGATCATCTTCAAGGCGTGGCGCGGCGTGCGATAGCTGCTGCAGACGACGAGCGACCCGCCTTCGCGCTTGGCCAGCGCGCCCGCTTCGACGGCGATGCGCTTTGCCGCGCGCGCATCGAGCGTGTAGCGGCTGATGCTGCCGCCGAGCAGCGCCACGATGTAAGGCCGCGGCAGATGTGCCAGGCGCGGTTGCCAGCGCTCGGCCTCGCGGGTGATGCTCTCCCGCGTCACGCGGTGGAGCGGCAGGTCGAGCTCCATCACATTGGGCGCCGGCGGCACCCAGTATTGCGGCGTCGTCACGACGAGATCGTAGCGCTGAGGGGCGACCCAGGGCCGGCCGAGGAAGACTTGGTGCGTCCTGCGCCGCTCGCGCTGGGCCCGGAGGCGCAGCTGCGCGAGGATCGGCTCGCTCTGGGTTCCGGCAGCGAGAACGAGATCGGGCAAGGGTGCCGCGGAGATATCGGCGCCGTACCGGACCATTCCGGGGATGCCGGGACCGGCCAGCAGGTTGGCCACGATCGCGCCGGGGCGGTTCTCGAAGCGCCGCGTCTCATAGGGCCAGCCGAGCGCCTCCGCGACCGCCAGGACCTGGGCGTTGTCCCCTTCCCGCACCGACAGCAAAGCCCAGACTTGGGGCAAAATCCCTCCTGAAGCGCCTCGTTCCGGCGCCTGGATGACACAGAACCGCCGCCCTCGCAACCGGGCGGACGACCGACATGAGGGTTGGCTTCGGTGAGAGCAGCGCGCATGGCCGCAAGGGCCGCCTCGCGCGGAGATGCGAGCGCTCGCGCGTGCAGCGGCGCCGACCGGCGCGCGAACCCAACGGCAGACCGGATAAGGTTTGATGGAGTGCTTGTCGATCACCCAGGCTTCGCCAAGGTCGCGCCGGATCGCGGCAACCTCCCCGGCCGCGACCGCCATGGCCGGCGCGCCGGTGAAGCCGCGTAAGAAAGTCGGCCTCCTCGGAAACCCTCAGGCCGGGACAAGCGATGTCCCATCCGTTAGAGTGATCCACCCCGGGGGCGCACTCTATTGCCCCTCCACCCGCCTCGCGAAGATTGCTTTCCCATGGAAGACCGCCGGACCGCCCGCCACCAGCCGCCGATCCAAACCGGCGGGGCGGCCCGGTTCGGCTCTGTCTCACACCGGCGAGTGGTTGCAGCGTCCGTGGAAGGAAGAATGCATGGCCGAGGCCTATGATGCGATCGTCATCGGCGCCGGCGTGATCGGCGCCGCGACCGCCCTGGCGCTCGCGCGCAAGGGTTTCAAGGTCGTCGGGATCGACAAGCTGCCGGCGGCGGGCTACGGCTCGACCTCCGGCTCATGCGCGATCATCCGGCCCTTCTACTCGACCGTGGACGGATCCGCCCTCGCCTATGAGAGCCACTTCTACTGGAAGGAATGGGACGCGTTTCTGGGCGCCAGGGACGAGCGCGGCATCGCCAAATACGTCAACTGCGGCAGCTTCGTCGTCAAATGCGCGCGCAACAAGTATCTCGTCCCCGTGCTGAAGGTGATGGACGAGATCGGCTGTCCCTACCGCGAGCTCAGCAATGACGAGGTGAAGAAGCGGCTGCCCTTCGTCTTCATGGAGTCCTTCGATCCGCCGCGGCGTCCGGAGGACCCGCAGTTCTCGCATTCCAACGGCGAGAAGCTGCCGGGCGTGGTGCATTTCACCACCAGCGGCTATGTCAACGATCCGCAGCTCGCGGCGCACAACCTGCAGGTCGCCGCCGAGGCCGCGGGTGCCACGTTCAAGTTCAACGCCGAGATCACCGACATCCTGAAGCAGAACGGCCGCGTGGCCGGCGTGCGCCTGAAATCCGGCGAGGAGATCGCGGCACCGGTGGCGGTCAACGTCGGCGGGCCGCATTCCTTCAAGCTGAACCGCATGGCCGGCGTCGAGGAGGGCATGAACATCAAGACCAAGGCGCTGCGCCATGAAGTGGCGCATGTCCCCGCGCCGGCCGGCTTCGACTACGAGCATGACGGGCTGCATTTCTCCGACCAGGACACCGCCTGCTATGCCCGGCCGGAGATCGGCAACCACATCCTGATCGGCAGCGAGGACCCGGAATGCGACCAGCGGGAATGGGTCGACCCGGACGACTTCAACCGCGAATTCACCGAGCAATGGCGCATCCAGGTGATGCGCATGGCCCAGCGCTTCACCACGCTCCCCATCCCCAACAAGATGAAGGGCCTGGTCGAGCTCTATGACGTCTCCGACGATTGGATCCCGATCTACGACAAGTCGGACCTGCCGGGATTCTACATGGCGGTCGGGACCAGCGGAAACCAGTTCAAGAACGCGCCGGTGGTCGGCGAGATGATGACGGCGCTGATCGAGGCCTGCGAGAACGGGCGCGACCACGACAAGGACCCCATGCCCTTCTACCTGAAGCATATCAACCGCGTCGTCAGCCTCGGCTTCTATTCGCGACGCCGCGAGCCGGACCAGCGCAGCAGCTTCTCGGTGCTCGGCTGATGGACACCGCCGTCAAGACCGCACCCGCCGCCGGCGCGACCCAGGGCCTTCGCGGCATGGGCTTTCGCGGCGTGCTCTCGCCGGCCCTGACACCGTTCACCGCCGACCTGGAGCCCGATCGGCCGGCCTTCGTCGGCTTCTGCAACTGGCTGCTGGAGCAAGGGGCGAACGGGCTCGCCGTCTTCGGCACCACGAGCGAGGCGAACTCGCTGTCGCTGCGCGAGCGCATGTCCCTGCTGGAGCATCTGGTCGAGCGGGGCATTCCCGCAGCGAAGCTGATGCCGGGCACCGGCGCCAGCAACCTGCCCGACGCGATCGAGCTGACGCGTCACGCGCTCGCGCTCGGCGCGGGCGGCGTGCTGGTGCTGCCGCCCTTCTACTACAAGAACATGCCCGAGGACGGGATCTACGCCTATTACGCCGCGATCATCGACAAGGTCGGGCGCCCGGATCTGAAGCTCTACCTCTATCACATCCCGCAGATGTCCGGCGTCGCCATCGCGCCGAGCCTGATCGCGCGGCTGCGCAGGGGCTATGGCGCGGTGATCGCGGGCCTGAAGGACAGTTCCGGCGTCTGGGACAACGTGGCGCTGTTGCTGCGCGAATTTCCCGAGATGGCGATCTTCCCGGCCTCGGAGAAGTTCCTGCTCGCCGCCTTGAAGCTCGGCGCCGCCGGCTGCATCAGCGCCACGGCGAATTTCCAGGTCGCCAATATCCGACGGCTGATCGACACGCCGGACGGCGAGGCGCGCGTCAGGCTCGACGGCGAGGTCGGCCGGATCCGCTCGGTCTTCGAGCAGTATCCGCTGGTGCCCGCCTTGAAGGCGGCGGTCGCGGCGCTGCTGAAGCAGGACTCCTGGCGCATCGTGCGGCCACCCTTCGCGCCGCTGCCCGAAGAGCAGCGGCGGGCGCTGCTGGGTGCGCTGGGACTGGGATGAAGCCGGTGTCGCACGAACGCAGTCACGAGCCCTTGCGTCAATCTCCGATTGAGACAGGACACATCTAAGTATGGAAACGCATGCCCGGGTGGTGGTGATCGGCGGCGGGGTGACCGGCTGCGCCATCCTCTATCACCTTGCCAAGGCCGGATGGCGCGACGTCATCCTGCTGGAGCGCAAGGAGCTGACGGCCGGCTCGACCTGGCACGCGGCGGGCAGCCTGTTCTCGCTGACCAGCCCGTCGAGCGCCGCGGTGCTGCAGAAATACACGATCGAGCTCTATCCCAGGCTCGAGGCGGAGAGCGGCCAGTCCTGCGGCTATCATCCGGTCGGCGGCATCCATCTCGCCCGCACCGACGACCAGCTGACGGCGCTGCAGATCCTGCACAGCCGTGGCAAGCGCAACGGCATCGAATCCGAGTTCATCTCGATCGCGGAGGCCAAGCGCCTGGCGCCCGTGCTGAAGGGCGACGGGCTGAAGGCCGTGCTCTATGAGCCGCTGAAGGGCTATTGCGATCCCGCCAGCGTGACCCAGGCCTATGCCAAGGCGGCGCGCGACAACGGCGCCAAGATCTATCGCCAGACGCCGGTCACGGCCACGCGGCAGAATGCCGATGGCAGCTGGACCGTCGGCACGCCCAACGGCGACATCAAGTGCGAGTATGTCGTCAACGCCGCCGGGCTGTGGGCCCGCGAGGTGGCGGCGCTGGCCGGCATCACCCTGCCGCTGCAGCCGGTCGAGCACCACTACATGGTGACCGAGACCATCCCCGAGATCGCGGCGATGGACCGCGAGGTCCCGAACATCTCCGAGCCCAGCGGCGGCTATTACTGCCGGCAGGAGGGCAAGGGCCTGCTGCTCGGCGCCTATGAGAGCAAGTGCGTGCATTGGGCCGAGAACGGCACGCCGCTCGACTTCGGCCACGAGCTGTTGCCCGACGATCTCAGCCGGATGGAGGAGAACCTCGCCCGCGCCGTCGAGGCGATGCCCTGCCTGGAGAGCGCCGGCATCAAGCGCGTCATCAACGGGCCGATGATCTTCTCGCCCGATCTCGGGCCGCTGCTCGGGCCCTATCCGGGTCTCAAGAACTATTTCTGCGCCTGCGGCGTGATGAGCGGCTTCAACCAGGGCGGCGGCATCGGCAAGGTGTTGACCGAATGGATGATCGAGGGCGAGCCGAGCCTCGATGTCTTCTTCTGGGACGTCGCCCGCTTCGGCGACTGGGCCGGCAAGCGCTACACCCGCGAGCGCACGCGGTATTTCTACGAGCATCGCACGGACCTGGTCTATCCTTCACAGGAATTCGCGGCCGGACGCCCGATCCGCACCTTCCCGATCCATGACCGGCTCGCCGCCGAGGGCGCCGTGTTCGGTTTCAACTTCGGCTTCGAGTACCCGCTCTGGTTCGCGCGCGAGAATAAGGGCGAGGTCGCGGAGGATCGCTACGGCTATAACCGCGGCAATTGGTTCGACGCGGTCGGCGAGGAATGCCGGGCCCTGCGCGAGCGCGTGGGCTTGCTGGAAATCTCGACCTTCGCCAAGTACGAGGCCACGGGAAAGGGCGTCGCGGCCTGGCTCGATCGCCTGCTCGCCAACCGCATGCCGAAATCGATCGGCAAGACCACGCTCTCGCCGATGCTGAGCCCGAAGGGGCGGCTGATCGGCGATTTCACCGTGACCCGGCTCGGCGAGGAACGTTTCATCCTGCTGGGCTCCGGCCCGATGCAGCGCTGGCATATGCGCTGGTTCCAGGAGAACCTGCCGGCCCCAAACGGTTCAGACGGCGGATCGATCCGGATCGAAAACATCTCGGCACGATATTGCGGGCTGCAGATCGCCGGGCCGCAAGCGCGCGCCCTGTTGCAGGCGGTGGCGCTGGACGAAGACGTCGGCGGCAACGCCTTCCCGTTCCTCTCGGCCAAGGAAATGGCGATCGGCGCCTGCCCGAACGCGATCGTGGTGCGCGTCTCCTTCACCGGCGAGCTCGGCTACGAGATCTACATGCCGGCCGAATATCAGCGCGGCATCTACGAGGCGCTGAGGGCGGCGGGCAAGCCGCTCGGGCTGCGGCTGGCCGGCTCGCGGGCGCTGCTCTCGCTGCGGGTCGAGAAGGGCTTCCCGAGCTGGGGCGTCGATCTCTCCCCGGATTACAGCGCCTACGAGCCCGGCATGGGACGCTTCGTGCGGCTCGACAAGCCGGACTTCATCGGCAAGGCGGCTGCGGAGGCGATGGCCAAGGCCGGGCCGAAGGAGCGGCTCGCCACCTTCGTGGTCGAGGCGAACGGCGTCGCCGATGGAGTCGATTGCTTCGGCGGCGAGGCGATCTATCGCGACGGCACCGTCGTTGGCTATGTCACCACCGGCACCTACGGTCACACGGTCGGCGAGAGCCTGGCGCTCGGCTATGTGAAGCCGCAGTTCTTCGAGGACGCCGCGCGATTCGAGATCGAGCTCTTGGGCGAGCGCCGGCCGGCACTGCTATCGGCCCGGCCGCGCTTCGATCCCGAAGGCACCCGGATGCGGAGCTGAGGCCGGAGATGGAGAACACCAGGCCGACACGGCGCCCGCGGCGCATGCGGGAGAACCGTGCGATCGGCCTCTCCATGTTGGGCCAGCCGCCCCTCCGCAACGTCATGAAGCCGCTGGAGATCCTGAGCCAGGACCAGCTGATGGCGATCCACGAGGCCTCGCTCGATCTCCTGGAGAATATCGGGATCGAGTTCATGGGGGCCACGGCGCGGCAGAAGTTTCGCGAAGCCGGTGCCACCGTAGACGACGCCACCGGCCTGGTGAAGATCCCGCGCGAGGTGGTCGCCGCGGCGTTGAAGACCGCGCCCTCCATCTTCGTGCTCACGCCGCGCAACCCGGCGCGGCAGATCCATGCCGGCGAGGACTACGTCTCCTTCGGCCTGGTCGCCGGGCCGCCCAACGTGCATGACTGCGTCAACGGCAGGCGCTCCGGCAATCTGCAGGACTACATCCGCCTGATCCAGCTGGCGCACAGCTTCGACGTCATCCATTTCGTCGGCAATCAGCCGACCGCGCCGATCGAGCTGCCGGCGCACAACCGGCATCTCGACTGCTATCTCGCCAACATCACCTATTCCGACCGGGTCTATCACTGCAGCGCGATCGGCCGCGACCGCGCGCTCGACGGTATCGACATGATGGCGATCTCCAAGGGCAAGACCCGGGAGC
>DATKMF010000024.1:0-17945 GCA_035542015.1 Candidatus Cybelea sp. | reverse complement strand
CGCCCGCGACCCGCTTGCGCAGGAAAGCCTCGGCCAGCATGACCAGGAAGATGAGCACGCCGACGCCGGCGATAAAGGCGCCGATCGAGGAGACGTAGTTCCAACCCTCGAAGGCCGCCGGGTAGTTTGCATAGCGGCGCGGCATGCCGGCGAGGCCGAGGAAATGCTGCGGGAAGAAGGTCAGGTTGACGCCGATGAAGGTGGTCCAGAAGTGCAGCTTGCCCAAAGTCTCGTTGTACATCCGGCCGGACATCTTGCCAATCCAGTAGTAGTAGCCGCCGAAGATCGAGAACACGGCGCCTAGGCTCAGCACGTAGTGGAAATGCGCCACCACGTAATAGGTGTCGTGCAGTGCCTGATCGACGCCGGCATTGGCCAACACCACGCCGGTCACGCCGCCGACGGTGAACAGGAAGATGAAGCCGACCGCCCAGAGCATCGGCGTCTTGAACTCGATCGAGCCGCCCCACATCGTGGCGATCCAGGAGAAGATCTTGATGCCGGTCGGCACCGCGATCACCATCGTCGCCGCGGTGAAATAGGCGCGGGTATCGACGTCGAGGCCGACCACGTACATGTGATGCGCCCAGACCACGAAGCCGACGAAGCCGATCGCCACCATCGCGTAGGCCATGCCGAGATAGCCGAACACCGGCTTCTTCGAGAAGGTCGAGACGATCTGGCTGATCATGCCGAAGCCCGGAAGGATCAGGATGTAGACCTCCGGGTGGCCGAAGAACCAGAACAGGTGCTGGAACAGGATCGGATCGCCGCCGCCGGCCGGGTCGAAGAAGTGGCTGCCGAAATTGCGGTCGGTCAGCAGCATGGTGATGGCGCCGCCGAAGACCGGCAGCGACAGCAGCAGCAGGAAGGCCGTCACCAGCACCGACCAGACGAAGAGCGGCATCCGATGCAGGGTCATGCCCGGCGCGCGCATGTTGAAGATAGTGGTGATGAAGTTGATGGCACCGAGGATCGACGATGCGCCGGCCAAGTGCATGGAGAAGATCGCCATGTCGACGGCGATGCCCTGCTGGGTCGCCAGCGGCGGATAGAGCGTCCACCCCGTGCCGGCACCCTGATCGACGAAGGCCGAGCAGATCAGCAGCAGAAAGGACGGGATCAGCAGCCAGAAGCTGATGTTGTTCATGCGCGGGAACGCCATGTCCGGCGCGCCGATCATCAGCGGCACGAACCAGTTGCCGAACCCGCCGATCATCGCCGGCATGACGGTGAAGAAGATCATGATCAGCGCATGCGCGGTGATCACCACGTTCCAGTACTGCTGGTCCGGATTGGCGTCGTTGCCGAACATCGACATCTGGATGCCGGGATGCATCAACTCACCGCGCATCAGGACCGAGAACAGACCGCCGATGCAGCCTGCGACCACCGCGAACACCAGGTACATCGTGCCGATGTCCTTGTGATTGGTGGAATAGAGGTAGCGCAGGATCCCGGTCGGGTGATGCGCGTGACCGTGGTCGGCGTGGGTGGTGCTGACAGGGCTCATGGCAGGTGGTCCCTCAATCGATCGGCGTTCAATTCGCCGGCTGAACTTGCGTGGCGGCGGCGAGCTGGCTCGCCGGCGCCGGGGTGACGGGCTCATTCGAGGCTGCAGGCGGTTGCGCCTTGTCGAACTTGCCCTGGGCGTCCTTAACCCAGGCATCGAACTCTTCCTGGGTCACCGCATGCACCTTGATCGGCATGTAGGCGTGCTGCAGGCCGCAGAGCTCGGAGCACTGGCCGTAATAGATGCCGGGCTTCTCGATGTTGAACCAGCTCTCGTTGATGCGGCCCGGCACGGCGTCGTGCTTGATGCCGAAGCTCGGCACGGTCCAGGAGTGGATCACGTCCTCGGAGGTGATCTGGATCCGGATATTCTTGTGGATCGGCAGCACGACCTCGTTCTCGGTGTCGAGCAGGCGGATCACGTTCTTCTGCTTCGCCACCGCCTCCTCCGCCGTCACCATGTGGGCGTCGAAGGTGAAGTTGCCGTTGTCCGGATAGACATAGCTCCAATACCACTGGTGGCCGATCGCCTTGATCGTGAGGTCCGGCTTCGGGATCTCGAGCTGGTTATAGAGCAGGCGGAAGGACGGGATCGCGATCACCACCAGAATGACGACGGGGATCAGCGTCCAAGCGACCTCAAGCATCGTGTTGTGGGTGACCTTGGACGGGACCGGGTTCCGCTTGGCATTGAAGCGGAAGATGATGATCAACAGCAGCACCATCACGAAGATGGCGATGGCGAAGATGATCGGCGTCAGCAGGTAGTTGTGCATGTTGCCGAGTTCATGCGCCAGCGAGGTGACCGGCGGCTGCAACCCGATCTCGCCCTCTTTCGGCGCCCCGATGACCTCTTCCTGAGCGTAAGCCATGGGGGCGTAGGCCGTGGCGGCCAGCGTCACGCCCGAAACCACCGTTCCGGCGGCCGCAAGGAGAACTCGCTTCAGCGACATATCAATCATCCCGTCCCTGTCGGTGCTTCGCAGAACCCTCCCACCGGGGTCCGCTTCGCCGACTTATGCGAAAGTCCGGTACCCGGCCCACGGGTGTCCTGGGCCGTCCCGGCTTGAGATTTGGCCCTTTTGCCAAGGCCTTGGCCGGGCTCTGGCACCGCGACGCTGGGGCCTTGCGAAAGGCGGGGAGACCCTACATGGGCGCTCCCGATAACTCAAGCATTTCGCGGCCTTGCACCTTCATGGTGCAAGTGCATTGAGCGGGATCAAACCCGTTCTGCGACGATCCGCCGCAATGCAGCATCGGCGCTTTTGGAGCGCGCAACCGAAGCCGGTTGGCCGCGCGCTGCAATCACCTATATTTGGACTCATCACATTGCGCCACACAATGCGCCACTGGGTGCCGTTCGGAGGATTTCATGTCCAATCTCATCGATGCGGATCGCCTGTTCTTCGAGCGCGCCGGTTTGGATCGCGGCCGAATCGAGTCGATCGTCACCGATTCGCTCAAAGGCGCGGACGACGGCGAGCTCTATCTCGAATACGCCCAGTCCGAGGCGCTCTCCTTCGACGACGGGCGCCTGAAGAGCGCCAGCTTCGACACGACTCAGGGCTTTGGTCTCCGCGCGGTCAGCGGCGAGACCCACGGCTATGCCCATGCCAGCGAGCTCAGCGAGGATGCGATCAAGCGCGCGGCCGCGACGGTGAAGGCGGTGCATGCGGGACGCGGCGGCAGGCTCGACATGGCGCCTCCGGGCACCAACCGGCAGCTCTACGATCCCGACAACCCGATCGCCCTCGTTCCCTTCGAGAGCAAGGTGAAAGTGCTGGAGGAGATCGACGCCTATGTCCGCGCCAAGGACCCGCGGGTGAAGCAGGTGATGTGCTCGATCTCGGGCTCCTGGCAGACCATCGAGATCATGCGCGGCGACGGCAGCCGCGCCGCCGACATCCGTCCGCTGGTCAGGATCAACGTCTCCGTCATGGTCGAGGAGAACGGCCGGATGGAGACCGGCAGCCATGGTTCCGGCGGCCGCATCGGCTACGAGACCCTGCTCGATCCGGCGCATTGGAAGGCCGACGCCGACGAGGCGTTGCGCCAGGCGCTGGTGAACCTCGCGTCGATCCCCGCCCCCGCCGGCGAGATGCAGGTCGTGCTCGGCCCCGGCTGGCCAGGCATCCTGCTGCACGAGGCGATCGGGCACGGGCTGGAAGGCGACTTCAACCGCAAGCAGACTTCGGCCTTCGCCGGCCTGATGGGGCAGCGCATCGCGGCCAAGGGCGTCACCGTGGTCGATGACGGCACCATCGGCCAGCGCCGCGGATCGCTGACCATCGACGACGAGGGCACGCCGACCCAATGCACCACGCTGATCGAGGACGGCATCCTGGTCGGCTATCTCCAGGACCGGCAGAACGCGCGGCTGATGGGGATGAAGCCGACCGGCAACGGGCGGCGCCAGAGCTTCGCCCATCACCCGATGCCGCGCATGACCAACACCATCATGATGAACGGCCAGCACACGCCGGAGGAGATCCTCGGCTCGGTGAAGAAGGGCCTCTACGCCGTCAATTTCGGCGGCGGCCAGGTCGACATCACTTCGGGCAAGTTCGTGTTCTCGGCCTCCGAAGCGTATCTCATCGAGGACGGCAAGATCGGGCCGGCGGTCAAGGGCGCGACGCTCATCGGCAACGGACCGGACGTGCTCACCAAGGTCGCCATGATCGGCAACGACATGATGCTCGACCCGGGCGTGGGCACCTGCGGGAAGGACGGCCAGGGCGTGCCCGTCGGCGTCGGTCAGCCGACCCTCCGGGTGGACGGCCTCACCGTCGGCGGTACCGGTGCTTAAGTCGCCATTGAGCGGTTTGGATTAAGTCACTAAGACTGGCGTGCCCGTCGCCGCCAGATCCCGGACCCATGCCCTTCACCGTCGCCATCGTCGGCCGACCCAATGTCGGCAAATCGACCCTGTTCAATCGCCTGGTCGGCAAGAAGCTCGCCATCGTCGATGACCAGCCCGGCGTCACGCGCGACCGCCGCTTCGGCGAAGCGCATCTCGCCGATCTCGATTTCTCGGTGGTCGACACCGCGGGGCTCGAGGACAGTTTCGATGACAGCCTCGAATCGCGCATGCGCGAGCAGACCGAGGCAGCGGTCAAGGAATCCGATCTCGCGCTGCTGGTGATCGACGCCCGTGAAGGCGTGACGCCGCTCGACCAGCATTTCGCCCGCCGCCTCAGGAAGAGCAAGACGCCGGTGCTGCTGGTCGCGAACAAGTGCGAGACCCGCGCCGCCGAGGCCAATGCGATGGACGGATTCCGGCTCGGCCTCGGCGATCCCATCCCGCTCTCCGCCGAGCATGGCGAAGGCCTCGCTTTGCTCTACGACGCGATGCGGCCCTATGCGGAGAAAGCGGGCGTCGTTGCGCCGCTCGAAACCGATGCCGAGCTCGAGCCGATGCCGGAGGATGAGGCCGAGGCGCCGAAGCATCTGCAAATGGCGATCGTGGGGCGACCCAATGTCGGCAAATCGACGCTCATCAACAGCCTGCTCGGCCGCGACCGTCTGCTGACCGGGCCGGAGGCCGGCATCACCCGCGATGCGATCGCCATCGACTGGACTTGGAAAGGCCGCGCGATCCGGCTGATCGACACCGCCGGCTTGCGGCGGCGCTCCAAGGTCGTCGAGAAGCTCGAGCGCCTCTCCGGCGCCGATACCGAGCGCGCCCTCACCTATGCCCATGTCGCCGTGCTGGTGCTCGACGCCAACGACATGCTGGAGAAACAGGACCTGACCATCGCGCGGCACATCGTGGAGGAAGGCCGCGGCCTCGTGATCGCCGCCAACAAATGGGACGCGGTCGAGGACAAGAACGCGGCGCTGAAGAAGCTGAAGGACCGGATCGACTACTCCCTGCCCCAGGTCAAGGGCGTGCCGGTCATCACCATCTCGGCCATGACCGGACGCAATCTCGACAAGCTGATGGCGGCCGTCCTCAAGATCTACGACCTCTGGAACGTGCGCATCCCGACCGCGCGCCTCAACCGCTGGCTCGAAGGCACAACCCAGGCCCATCCGCCGCCGCTGGTCGGACGGCAGCGGATCAAGCTCCGCTACATGACGCAGATAAAGACGAGGCCGCCCACTTTCGCGCTCTTCGCCCAGAAGGGCGAGGAGCTCCCGGACGCCTATCACCGGTATCTCATGAACGGCATCCGCGAGACCTTCGGCCTCGAAGGCGTGCCGCTCCGGCTCACCCTGCGCAAGGGCGTGAACCCGTTCGACCGCGAGCGCGACGCACGTTGACGAACTTCGCCGCGGTCGGCCCGTATACGCGTCGCCGGTTTCGGGGTTGGTCAGGCGAATTGGCCATGTTGCAGACTTCTGTTAGCTTCCCCGCGTCAGGGGAGTCCGCCGCCAGAATGCCCGAGGGAACCGTACAACGGCCGCTGCGAGTCGCCGTCCTGGTGACGCTGGAACGCGGGCCCGGCGCGGGCGGCCATGTGAAGAGCTGGGAACGGATCGCCGAGGCCGCCGCGGCGCGCCCGCAGGCGATCGAGCTCGACCTCCATTTCCTCGGTAGTCGCGATGCCATGGTGCCGATGGCACCCAACGTCCGGTTCCACACCCACCGCGCCGCGCTGGGGACGCGGAGCCTCATGTTCCTGGAACAGGGCGCCGGCCATACCGACCTTGCCCCGTTTCATCGCGGCGTCATGCGGTCCCTGGCGGGGTCGGACGTGGTCCATGCCACGGATTTCTTCAGCTTCGGCAAGACCGCCATCGCCTACGCCCGCAAGGCCGGATGCGGCCTGACCGCCTCGGTGCAAACCGACCTTCCGCGCTTCACCCGGATCTATGCCGGCGGGATATTCGGCCGGATGTTCGGCCCGGTGATTGGCACCTGGCTGTTCGTGAAGCTGTGTGGGCTGCCGGAGCGGATCGCGCGCCGACAGCAGCGGGCGATCGACCGTCAGCTCGCCCTCTGCAACCGGATCCTGCTCTCCAAGCCCGAGGATCGCGATCGGTTGTCCAAATCCACGCCTACGGTACGGTTATTCCGCCGCGGCATCAACCGGGCGCACTTCAATCCCGTGCACCGCAACCGTCTGCGCTTGCGGGAACGATTCGGGATCCCTCCGAGTCGTATCGTCCTGCTGTTCGTCGGCCGGGTCGATGCCAGCAAGGGCGCTCCCTTGATGGCCAAGGCGGCCAAGCGTCTGATCAAGCAGGGGCTCGACATCCACGTGCTGGCCGCCGGGGACGGCGCGGATCGCGAGCGGATCGCCGCCAAGCTCGGCGACCGGGCCAGCCTGCCCGGCATCCTGCCGCAAGACGAATTGGCCTGGATTTATGCCAGCGCCGATGTATTTGTCTTCCCCTCGAGGACCGAGGTTTCCCCCAATGTGGTGCTGGAGGCCAAGGCGAGCGGGCTGCCGGTGGTGGTCGCCGACGAGCATGGCGGCGGGCAGTTCGTCGCCGAATCGGGCCGTGACGGACTTGTCGTGTCGGCGCTGGATGCCGAAAGTTGGGCGGGAGCGATCCGTCCGCTGGTGACCGACGCGGCACGACGCCGGGAGATGGGCCGCGCGGCCCGCGCCTGGATCGAGCGCGAATGGCCGAATTGGGCCGAAGTCCTCGATCGGGATCTGCTGGCCGCCTGGCACGAGGCGGCCGAACACGGAAGATACGGGAACGGAAGGTATCGGAATGTCGATCGCGCGCACCATCGGGCAAGCAGCTGACATCTTGCGCCTGCTGCCGATCGGCGGCCCGAGCTGCTGCAACATCGCGGTCACCAACGTCTGCAACGCGACCTGCGATTTCTGCAACTACGCCAAGGACAAGGACTTCGTCACCGAGAAGAAGTGGCTGGATCCTGAGCGCCTCAGTCGCGCGCTCGACATCCTGCATGCCCGCGGCATCCGCTACGTCACCTTTTCCGGCGGCGAGCCGATGCTGCATCCGAAGATGATGGAGATGATCTCGGCGGTCGGCTTCCGCGGCATGCGCCCGGCGATGGTCACGAACGGCTCGGCGCTGACCGAACGCAACATGCAGGAGCTGGCCGATGCCGGATTGAAGACGCTCTTCATCTCGATCGACTCTCCCGAAGCGGAGAAGCACGAGAAGAACCGCGGCCTTCCCGGCGTGTGGCAGAAGATCAAGGCCGGCAATGCGCGCCTGAAGGAGCTCGGCATCAAGACCGTCGCCTCCTGCACCATCAACCGCCTGATCGGCGACTTCGAGGATTTGTTCAAGTCGCTCGACGAGCTCGGCTTCTCCACCGTGACCTTCACCTATCCGAAGAAGGAGCTGAACTCCGGATCGCTGGTCTTCTCCTCCTCGTCGCTGATCGATTTCTCCGACGTGGAGCTGGCGGATGTCCTGGAGCTGCTGCGCTCGAAGAAAGACAAGTTCGGCATCCTCAATCCCGCGGAATCGCTTTCCGAGATGGTGCGCTTCCTGAAGAAGGAACAGCAGGAGTTCCCCTGCTACGGCGGCTACAAGTATTTCGCCATGGACGTGAACTTCAACGTCTATCGCTGCGACTTCTGGCACGAGCCGATGGGCACGATCGAGGAGTTCGCCACCGTCGATTTCCTGCGCGACAATTGCACCAAGTGCATGAGCGTCTGCTACCGCGATTCCAGCGTGTTCATGAATCTTCCGGTGGCGATCGCCGACGCGATGGGCCACGCCCGCGGCGGCCGCCTCGGCAAGGCGGCGCGGACCCTCGCGCAGCCCAGCGTGCGCAAGTCCGCGAAATCGCTGATGCGCGAGTGGCAGACCCTGAAGCGCCTGGCGAAGACGCCGTAAACCTCTAGTCCGTCATGCCCGGGCTTGACCCGGGCATCTCGTGCCGCAGCGTCGAGACCCGCGGGTCAAGCCCGCGGGTGACGGGCATGTCCTTGCCCATCCGATGATGCCGCCTCGATCTCGGCCGCTCCAGCACCGCCCAGACGGCGAGGCCTGGCATGCCGACGGCGAGTTCGCGCGCGCGTTTCAGAAGGGCGAGCGCCAGCGCCATATGTCCGGGCACGCCGACCCAGCCGCAAAGGAGGAGAAGTGCACCCTCCTGCACGCCGAGACCCGCGGGCAGCAGAAAGCCGATGGTGCGCGCGGCGCTGAGCAGGCCCTCGATCATGACGGCGTCGAGCACGCCGATCGGGTGTCCCATCATCCTGAGCGCCAGCCAGGTCTCGCCGGCGCGGCAGGTCCAGGCCAGCACGTGGGCGGCGCTCACCGGGACCGAGATCGAGAGCCTGCCGTAGAGCGCCGCGAGGCGCGCCCAGAGCGGATGATCCTGGGATTCATCCGCCACCAGGCGCGTGAGGCCGAACCGCGCCGCGAGCGCGGTGCCGCCGCGGATGGCGCCCTGATGCTGGGCGACGACCAGCAGCAGCAGCGGCAGCACCGAGACGACGATGCCGGTCGCCAGCCGGGCGGTCGCGTGATCGTTCAAGCGCCAGAGCTGCCACAGGCCGAGCAGCGAGAACAACACCTGGGCGACCAGTGCCAGCGTCATGTCGACGATGACGGTCGCGGCCGCGTCCATGCCGCTCGCGGCCTTCCCCTGGCGCTTGAGCGCGTGGAACGCGAGCCGTGCCCTCGCCAGCTCGCCGCCGACCTGCGCGACCGGCAACAGCCCGTTGACGCTTTCGCTCACCCAGCGCGCCACGATCGCGATCGAGAAGCCGGGGCGGCTGCCGCGCGCGAACAGCATGCGCCAGGCGGTGCCCGCCACCAGCAGCGAGGCGAAACGCCAGAGGACCAGGCCGGCGAAGCCCCAGCCGATCAGGGTCGCCGCCTGCCAGACGTCGTTCCAGTCATGGCGGGCGAAGATGAAGATGCAGGCCGCAATACCGCAGGCCGCGCCGAGGGCGACACGGAGGCGCAATGGAGATTTCCCGCTGGGTTCCCTAGTTGAGATAGCCGTGCTGATTGAACCAGGTGACGGCGTCGGCGATCGCCGCCTTGGCGGGACGCGGGCGATAGCCGAGCTTCTCCCGCGCATGGTCGCTCGAGAAGAACATGTGCTTGCGCGCGAGCCGGACGCCGTCCCGCGTCACGAACGGCTCGCGGCCGGTGAGCCGCGCCCAGAGCTCGGCGATCAGCGCGATCGGCATCACCACGTCATGGGGCAGCCGCCAGCGCGGCGCCGGGCGATGCACGATCTCGGCCACCGCCGCCAGGATCTCGGCCAGCGTCAAATTCTCCGCGCCCAGGATGTAATGTCCGCCGATCTCCCCGCGCTCCATCGCCAGGAGATGGCCTTCCGCCACGTCGTCCACATGCACCACGTTGAGACCCGTATCGACGAAGGCCGGCATGCGGCCGCAGGCCGCCTCCACCACGATCTTGCCGGTCGGCGTCGGCTTCACGTCGCGCGGGCCGATCGGCGTCGAGGGATGCACGATCACCGCCGGCAGTCCCTGCTCCGCCACCATCTTCTTCACCACCGCCTCGGCGGCGAACTTCGACTGCTTGTAGGGGCTGATGATGTCGCTCTCGCAGACCGGCGTCTGCTCGTTCGCCGGATGCGAGTCCTTGGCCAGGCCGAGCGTCGCGACGCTGCTGGTATAGACGATGCGTCGCACGCCCGCATTGCCGGCCGCTTCCATCACGTTGCGGGTGCCGTCGACATTGGCGGCGAACATCCGCGCCGGTTCCGGCACCCAGAGGCGATAGTCGGCGGCGACGTGGAAGACCGTGTCGCAGCCCCTGGCGGCGCGGTCGAGCGAGGCGCGATCGGTCAGGTCGCCGACTTGGATGTCGACCTTCAGGTTCTCGAGGTTGCGGCGATCGCTGCTCGACCGGATCAGGGCGCGCACCGTCTCGCCCCGCTCGAGCAAGGCACGAGCGACCGCGGATCCGACGAATCCCGAGGCGCCGGTCACCAACGCCGTCATCTCAGCAGACTCGCCGCATTGCGCATACGCCACGCCGTTCCGGAACCATGAACTTCAAGCTTCGAACCCATCCACTGTCCTGTCGCCCGAATCGCTTTCGCCGTTCAGGCCGGCCCGGCCGGATATAAGACCGAATATACGGCGCCGCCGCGGGTTGGATGCCCCGCCCACTTCGGAAAAGCAACACTTCGCAGCCCGAGCCCCTGCGGCAGATTATAGCATTTCCAACGGCTTTGCGCCCCTCGGCTGCGGAAAGTCGCGATCGATCTCGGCAAGATCCGCCTCGGTCAGCGCCAGCGCCGCCGCGCCCGCATTCTCCCGCACCGCCTCCAAGCGCTTGGTCTTGGGCACGGCGAAGACATGGGGATGCCGCAGGCACCAGGCGAGCATCACCTGGGCGACGGTCGCCCCATGGCGGTCCGCGACCTTCCGCAAGCCACCCGCCTTCGGCAGCCGGCCCTGCGCCAGGGGCGAATAGGCCATGACCGGAATGCCCTCCGCGCGCTGCCAGGGGATGAGATCGAAATCGATCCCGCGGGCGCCGACATTGTAGAGAACCTGGTTGGTCTCGCAGGCGCCGCCCTTCAGCGCCCGCCATTCCTTCATGTCGCCGAGGTCGAAATTGCTGACGCCGAAGCCGCGGATCTTGCCCGCCTGCTTGAGCTCCAGGAACCCGGCCAGGGTCTCCGCCAGCGGCTCTCCGCCGCGCCAATGCAGCAGGTAGAGATCGATCCGGTCGGTGGAGAGCCGCTGCAGCGAGCGCTCGGCCGCCGCGACGACGCCTTTGCGCGAAGCGTTCGAAGGCAGCACCTTGGTGACCAGGAAGACCTCCTCGCGCCGCCCGCGGATCGCCTCCGCCACGATCGCTTCGGCGGCGCCGTCGCCGTACATCTCGGCGGTGTCGATCAAGGTCATGCCGAGATCGAGGCCGAGCTTGAGCGCATTCACCTCGTCGGCGCGGTGTTTCGCCGACTCGCCCATCCGCCAGGTGCCCTGTCCGAGCACCGGAACCTCATCTCCCATCGGCAGCCGCAGCTTGCGCACATCTTCACCTTCGTCGGATTGGCCCGGAATTTAGGCCGGCGCGGCGCGCCACGACAACCGGATCCCGTGGGGTTTCGCCGCAGCGGCCGGGCGGCTATAGTCCCGCCGCATGCGCATGTTCTTCTGGATCCTGATGGCGGTCTTCATGGCCGCGACGCTCATCACCCTGCTGGTCGGCGTCGCCTCCATGGGCAAGGGCGGCCCGTTCAACGAGAAATACGGCAACAAGCTGATGCGGCTTCGCGTGATCCTGCAGGGCCTGGCGATCGTCTGCTTCGTGCTCGGCTGGATCAGCGGCTGACATGGTCCAGCTCACCCGGATCTACACCAAAGGCGGCGACAAAGGCACGACCTCGCTCGGCACCGGCAAGCGCGTGCCGAAGCACGATGCGCGGGTCGCCGCCTATGGCACGGTCGATGAGGCCAATGCCGCGATCGGCATCGCGCGCCTGCATCTCCCCGTCTCCGGTCCGGACGGCGAGCTGCCCGCCATGCTGGCGCGGATCCAGAACGACCTCTTCGATCTCGGTGCCGATCTCTGCCGGCCGCAGACCGAGGGCGAGGACACCGGCCTCCGCATCATCGAGACCCAGGTCGAGCGGCTGGAGCGCGAGATCGACCACATGAACGCCCAGCTCGAACCCTTAAGCTCGTTCGTGCTGCCCGGCGGGACGCCGGCTGCCGCGCATCTCCATCTCGCCCGCACCATCGTCCGGCGGGCCGAGCGCGAGATCACCGCCTTGGCCGAGAAGGAGCCGGTCAATCCGGCGGCGATCCGCTACGTCAACCGCCTCTCCGACCACCTCTTCGTCTCGGCCCGGATCGCCAACGATCTCGGCGCGTGGGACGTGCTCTGGAAGCCCGGCGCCACGAGGGAACGCTAGCGCGGCATCTTCGCCGATCCATCCGATCGACTCGCCGCCGGCAGGAGATTCGCGCCGGATCAAACGGTTAACGCCGCATCCCCGGCGCGCTGCAGCGCACCCGGCCGCGTTGACACGATTTGTCACCGTCCTTATTGTGCAGCCGCGAAGAGCGCGGGCCAGGGGCCGCCGCGCTGAGGAGTCGGTTGGTGACCGGGTGCCGCGCGCGCCCTCCCGGGGCTCCGAGACCCCAGGATTTGGCGCCTTTTGTTTTGAAGATCCGAGCAGTCCGATGAAAGTCCTTGTCGCAGTGAAGCGGGTGGTCGACGCCAACGTGAAGGTGCGGGTGAAAGCCGACGGCACCGGCGTCGAGACCCAGAACGTCAAGATGTCGATGAATCCGTTCTGCGAGATCGCGGTGGAGGAAGCCGTGCGCCTCAAGGAGGCCGGCAAGGTGACCGAGATCGTCGCCGTCTCGCTGGGCGGCGCGCAGTGCCAGGAGACCATCCGCACCGCGCTCGCCATGGGCGCCGATCGCGGCATCCATGTGCAGACCGATGTCGAGTTGCAGCCGCTCGCGGTGGCGAAGCTCTTGAAGGCCGTGGTCGACAAGGAACAGCCCGGTCTCTGCATCCTCGGCAAGCAGGCGATCGACGACGATTCCAACCAGACCGGCCAGATGCTCTCCGCGCTGCTCGGCTGGCCGCAGGCGACCTATGCCTCGAAGCTCGTCATCAACGGCGACGGCACCGCGAACGTGACCCGCGAGGTCGATGGCGGGCTCGAGACCGTGCAGGTGAAGATGCCCTTCGTGATGACCACCGATCTGCGCTTGAACGAGCCGCGCTACGCCTCGCTGCCGAACATCATGAAGGCGAAGAAGAAGCCGATCGAGCCGCTGGCGCCCGATGCGCTCGGCGTCGATCCGACGCCGCGCCTGAAGACCCTGAAGGTGGTCGAGCCGCCCAAGCGCCAGGCCGGCGTCAAGGTGAAGACCGCCGCCGAGCTGGTCGACAAGCTCCGCAACGAGGCCAAGGTCATCTGACCGGCCCTTTTCAATAAGAAGCCCTTTCGCTTTCTGGGATGAAGTCCATGAGTGTCCTGATCCTTGCCGAGCACGACAACGCCAGCCTGAAGCCGGCGACCCTGCACGTCGTGACTGCGGCCCAGAAGATTGGCGGCGAGATCCACATCCTCGTCGCCGGCGAGAAATGCGACGGTGCCGCCGCAGCCGCGGCCAAGGTCCCCGGCATCGCCAAGGTGCTGAAGGCCGACGACGCGGCCTACGGCCATCAGCTGGCGGAGAACGTCGGCAAGCTGATCGTCGGCCTGGCGCCCGGCTACAGCCATGTGCTGGCGGCGGCGACGGTCAACGGCAAGAACATCATGCCGCGCGCCGCCGCTTTGCTCGACGTGCAGCAGATCTCCGAGATTTCCGCGGTCGAGAGCCCGGACACCTTCGTGCGCCCGACCTATGCCGGCAACGCGCTCGCCACCGTGCAGTCTTCCGACCAGCTGAAGCTGATCACCGTGCGCGCGACGACGTTCGACCTGGCGCCGGCCGAGGGCGGCTCGGCT
This sequence comes from Candidatus Cybelea sp., assembly GCA_035542015.1. Taxonomy (GTDB): domain Bacteria; phylum Pseudomonadota; class Alphaproteobacteria; order Dongiales; family Dongiaceae; genus Dongia. Next base: position 4,078 of record DATKMF010000024.1, on the reverse strand, counting down.
CCGGTCGAGAACGTCGCCGCGGCGGGCGATGCCGGCCTCTCCAAGTTCATCGGCCAGGAAGTGCAGAAGACCGAACGGCCGGAGCTCACCTCGGCGCGGATCGTGATCTCCGGCGGGCGCGGCATGCAGTCGGGCGACAACTTCAAGCTGCTGGAAGCCGTCGCCGACAAGCTGAACGCCGCGGTGGGCGCGTCGCGCGCCGCGGTCGATGCGGGCTTCGTGCCCAACGACTACCAGGTCGGGCAGACCGGCAAGATCGTGGCGCCGGAGCTCTACATCGCGGTCGGCATCTCGGGTGCGATCCAGCACCTGGCCGGCATGAAGGATTCGAAGGTGATCGTCGCGATCAACAAGGACGAGGACGCGCCGATCTTCCAGGTGGCGGATTACGGGCTGGTGGCCGACCTGTTCCAGGCCGTGCCGGAACTGACCCAGGCATTGGAGAAGAAATAGCGCGCGTGTCCGAAAGGCGCCGGCGCTGCGGAAGGGTGCGGAAATGATGATCGAGAAAGTCGGCGTGATCGGCGCGGGTGCGATGGGCAACGGCATTGCCCATGTCTGCTCGCTGGCCAATTTCGATGTGAACCTGGTCGATATCAGCGAGGCGCAGCTCGACAAGGCCCTCGACACGATCCACCACAACATGGACCGGCAGATCAAGCGCCAGCTGATCACCGACACCGACCGCGACGCGGCGCTGAAGCGGATCAAGACCTCGGTCAAATACGAGGACCTCAGGGACTGCGACATCGTCATCGAGGCCGCGACCGAGAAGGAAGAGATCAAGAAGGAGATCATGAAGAAGGTCTCGCCGATGCTGAAGCCCTCGGCGATGATCGCGTCCAACACCTCCTCGATCTCCATCACCCGCCTCGCGGCGGCGACCGACCGGCCGTCGAAGTTCATCGGCATCCATTTCATGAACCCGGTGCCGGTGATGCAGCTCGTCGAGCTCATCCGCGGCCTCGCCACCGACGACGAGACCTTCAACGCCGCCAAGGGCCTGGCCGAGAAGCTCGGCAAGACCACGGCGACGGCCGAGGACTTCCCCGCCTTCATCGTCAACCGCATCCTGCTGCCGATGATCAACGAGGCGGTCTACACGCTCTACGAAGGCGTGGGCTCGGTCGATTCGATCGACACCGCCATGCGCCTCGGCGCCAACCACCCGATGGGCCCGCTCGAGCTCGCCGACTTCATCGGCCTCGACGTCTGCCTCTCGGTGATGCAGGTGCTCTACGACGGCCTCGCCGATTCGAAGTACCGCCCCTGCCCGCTCCTGGTGAAATACGTCGAAGCCGGCTGGCTCGGCAGAAAGACCGGCCGCGGCTTCTACGACTACAGCAGCGAGCCGCCGACGCCGACGCGGTAGAGGGCGGAAACTCCGGCTGCTGCAGCGGCGTCCCCTCGCCCGTAGGGAACCGAGCCAAAGACGATCTCAGGACGCGGTACGTAGAGCAGCTCGGATTTCGCGTGATCCGTTTCTGGAACAACGATGTTCTTGGCAACACCACCGGCGTGCTCGAGCAAATCCTGATCGAACTCAAGCGCCGATAGGTCTCAGGCAGCTTCAAGACCCTCACCCCGACCCTCTCCCTACGGGCGAGGGAGCGCACCGAGCCTCCCTCACCTCGCCCGCACCCGCCAAACATGCTCGCACGCACACCCCACCAGCTCCCTTGCCTGCAAGTCGGCTGACGCGCGCCTGAACGCCTTCTGCCGCGCGGCCTGGTTGCCGTCGGGGGCGTCCAGCAGGGACATGTCGTAGAAGGTCTTGCGCCAGAGCTCCGTCGGCACCGAGACGGCGCCGCAGTCCGGCATGCCGGGGAGCGTGCGCCTCTCGCCGGCCGTGGCGAGCGCGTTGTCGAGCGCCTTCAGCGCCGTCGACTGCACCGCGCTCAATTTCGGGCCCGTCGGCAGCGGCGTCTCGTCGCTGGGGACGATGACGCAGGTGGTCAGCGGCTCGCCGTCCTCGTCGGTGCCGATGGTGATCGGTTCGAGGCGGCTGGCGTTGCAATAGCCGTCGGGGATGTCCTTGGCCCAATCGACGGTCGCGGTGATGAGGTTGCTGCGGTCCCTGCGGATCGAGATCTGCACGTCGGCGGCGCCGGCGAGCGCGGTGTGGCCGCGCGGGCGCGTGCCCTCGATGCCGCAATGGTGCACCAGGATCACGCTGCAGTCGAAAGCCGCCTTGATGGCATCGGCGGCATTGACGTAGGCGGTCATGTCCTGGTCGCTGGATTCCGAGCCGGTATAGGTGCGGTTCACCGTATCGACCACCACCACGGCAGGCCGCGCCTCGCCGAGCTGCCCGCCGATGTCGGCGACGAAGGCCGCCTGGTCCTTCGCCAGCTCCACCCGCATCGTCAGCACATGCAGCGGCGGATCGTCCTCCTCGGCGAGGTGACGCTGGCACCAGGCCTTGGCGCGCGCCTCGAACCCGGTCGTGCCCTCGGCCGCGATGTAGACGACAGCGCCCTGGCGCACCTTGCGCCCGCGATAGGGCGCGCCGCAGGCGACATGCGCCACGAGGTCGAGGGTCCAGAACGACTTGCCGCATTTCGGCGCGCCCCAGACCACGACCAGGGCGGCCTTCGGCAGCAGCCCTTTCACCAGGTGGCGGCCGTGGACCTCGGGCTCGATCTCCCGGATGCGCCGGAGCGGAAAGCGCGGGCGGGACGCCTGGACGTCGGCAAGACGCTTCTCGTTCCAGCTTTCGTCGATCGCTTGCAGCAAGGCAGAGTTCATGCGGCCCTCACATCGTTGAAATCCGTCCCGGTCTTCATCGGCATCACGATGCCGGCCTCGCGGCCCGCATCGCGCCAGCGCCGGGCGCAGGCTTCCGCCGCGCGGCGGCCGGTGCCGCTCGCGTCGTTGTCGGCGAAGAGCGTCAGGCTCTCGATGCCGTCGAGCACCGGGAAGCCCGCCATGTTGCCGGCATCGACCGTCGCCCAGAGCGGCGACCAGCCGCCCGCCATCACCGCGAGGCCGGTCTCGATGCCCTCGGAGAGGCCGAGGCCCAGCGTTACCTCGGCGTCATCCACCAGGCGGATCGCGCCGCCGGTCTTGCGATGGCCGCCGAGCAGCAGCTTCGGCCGATCGACCGCGGCCTTTCCGCCGCCGTCGCATTTCAGCCGGGTGAAGTGCAGCGTGATCGGCCGCGCGGTCACCGCATCGGTCACCCGCGCCATCATGCAGGGGAAGGGACCGAAGGCGCCGATCTCGAGGAAGCGGATGTCGCCGGATTGCGGCAGCGCGCAGCCGCGGCTCTTGAGATAGATCTCGACGATCGTGCCCGCGATCGGCGCACCCTTCCGCCAGAGATGCTCGGCGCGGCTCGACCAGTCGAGCGGCGGCGGCGGTTCCTTGGCGAGGCGCGGCGGTGCGGCGGGCGCGTCCTCGATCAGCGCCCGGCTCCGAAGCGCGTCGAGCAGCGCTTCGGCCGCACAACCGGCGAAGCAATGCACCAGCAGCGCGCCGGTCCGGCCCTCGGAAAGGGACAGGGCGTCCTTGCCGCAAAGGATGCAGCGGCCCCGCCATTGGCGGCCGGAATGGCGCAAAGCCAGCCTGACGGCGAGATCAGGGAGGTTCATCGCGTGGGTCTTTGATTTGGTGCGGAGCGGCGGCTTGTCGGCCTGACCTGTGCAGGGCGGGCCGCCGATCAAGGAAGCCCATTCTGTCACAAGTTCGCATTTTGTTCGAGTCCTGATTCCGCCCAGGAAAGACCCTGGAAGACACGGTCTGGACAGCGGGATCCGGACCCGGACACCCGGACAGACAGGACACCCCTTAAGGGGATGTCCGGTCTGTCCGGGGTGGGTGTCCCGGACTCCGCCCGGACATGTCCGGGGCTGTCCGGGTCTGTCCGGCCTGCGCGTTCTACAGAATCAGCCGCTGCAACAGGGTGACCGCGTCGTCCGAGAACCACTCGATCGGCGCGTCGGCGCGGACCAGGGCGTAGCCGTTCTTGTCGATCAGGACCGAGACGGGGATGGTGCGGATCTGGAGCGCTCTCGCGAACGCGTTCTTCGGGTCGAGATAGGGGGTGAGCGCGGTCATGTTGTGGTTGGCGAGGAAG
>DATKMF010000023.1:0-12664 GCA_035542015.1 Candidatus Cybelea sp. | reverse complement strand
CCGATCGCCGAGGAGAACGTGACCAAGACCGAGGACTCGAGCTTCGGCATGGTCAGGATCGCGGTCTCCTGCACGCTCTGCGACGCGCATCTCGGCCATGTGTTCGACGACGGCCCGCAGCCGACCGGACTGCGTTATTGCATGAATTCCGCCGCCATGCGTTTCGCCAAGGCCGCTGCGGCTTGAGGGAAGGGAGAGCTCCATGAAATCGCGATTGATCCTCGGCACCGCGCTCACGCTCGGCCTCGCCGCCGGCGCCGTTCTGCTGACCCGCGGCGAGGCGGCGCGGGCGGTGACACTGCCCAACCCGGCGGCCGACACGCCGGTCGCCGCGGCGCATGGCGAGGAGAAGGCGGTGCTGGCGGGCGGCTGCTTCTGGGGCATGCAGCTGGTGTTCGAGCATGTGAAGGGCGTCAAGCACGTGGCGGCCGGCTATGCCGGCGGCACCAAGGATACGGCGCAATACGAGACCGTCTCGAGCGGCACGACGGGCCACGCGGAATCGGTCGAGGTCACCTTCGATCCCGCGGTCGTCACCTATGGCCAGATCCTCAAGGTCTATTTCTCGGTGGCGCATGACCCGACCGAGCTCGACCGCCAGGGTCCGGACGAGGGTCATCAATACCGTTCTTCGATCTTCTTCACCGATCAGGAGCAGCAACGCGTGGCCCAGGCGTATATCGACCAGCTCCAGGCGGCCCATGCCTTCTCCGCGCCGATCGTCACCACGGTGACGCCGCTGCAGGGCTTCTACACGGCCGAGGGCTATCACCAGGATTATGCGGTGCACAATCCGGACAACATGTATATCGCGATCAACGACCTGCCGAAGCTCGACGCATTGAAGAAAGAGCTGCCGGATCTCTTTTCTGCCGACGGCGTCGCCTACGTCGCCGCGCAGTAACGGCGCTCAGCCGCGGCTGGGGCCGCGGGCCAGGGCGACGCTCTTGATCTGGGCGTAGAGGTCGAGCCCCTCGGCCAGCGCGAGATGTTCCCAGGAACGGCGCGTGACCCGTGCCAGCAGCCGCGCGCCTTGGCCGTCCGGTCGCAGGCCGAGCACTGCGAGCATCTGGTGCTCGCCCAGCGCAGAGGCCGAGAGGATCCGCACCGGCACGATGTTGAGGATGGTGCTCGTCTTCGAGGGCTCATGCGCCAGGCTCACGTCGCCGGCAGCGACGCGCAGGCGCTGGTGTTTGCCGACGATCTCCGGCGACGCCGGCACCAGGAACGGGCGGCCCTCGACGCGGAGCGTGGCAAGGCCGTAGCGCGCATCGTATTCCTCCGCCGTCGCCTCCAGCATGACGGCCGCATCCGACGCTGTGGCGAGCGGCAGAGCGGGATCGCTTTCCAGCTTCGCGAGCGGCCCGGCCGCAATCACGCGGCCCTCGGCCATCAGCACCAGATGATCGGCGAGACGCTCGATCTCGCCCATGTCGTGGCTGACATAGATGATCGGCAGCGCCAGGCGCTCATGCAGCCGTTCGAGGAAGGGCAGGATCTCGCTCTTGGTCTCGCGGTCGAGGGCGGAGAGCGGCTCGTCCATCAGCAGCAGCTTGGGCTGCGAGAGCAGCGCTCGCCCGATTGCCACCCGCTGGCGCTCGCCGCCGGAGAGATTGCGCGGCGCGCGCTCCAGCAGATGTCCGATGCCGAGCAGGTCGATCACCGTATCGAGGCCGATGCCGTTCGAGTTGGCGCCACGTGCGCCGTAGAGCAGATTGCGGCGCACCGAGAGATGCGGAAACAGGCTCGCCTCCTGGAAGACGTAGCCGAGGGCGCGGCGATGGGTCGGCAGGAATCGCGCGCCGTCCTGCCAGACCTCGCCGCCGATCGCGCAATCGCCGTCGAGCCGTTGCAGGCCGGCGATGCAGCGCAGCAGCGTGGTCTTGCCGCAGCCGGAAGGACCGAACAGCGCGGTGATGCCGACCGCTGGCGTCTCGAAGGCCGCATCCAGCGCAAACCTGCCGAGCCGGCCGCGGAAGGAGAGGCGAAGCGTGGGATCCGTCATTCGCTTATCCGCGCGGCGCGCTTCTGGATCAGGGTCATGGCCAGGATGACGACGAAGGCGAACGCCGCCATGCCAGCCGCGAGGATGTTGGCCTCGCGCCATTGCATGGCCTCGACATAGTCGAAGACGGCGACCGAGAGCACCTTGGTGCTGCCCGGGATGTTGCCGCCGATCATCAGCACGATGCCGAACTCGCCGACCGTATGGGCGAAGCCGAGCACCGCGGCGGTGGCGAAGCCGGGCCGGGCCAGCGGCACAGCGACGGTCATGAACGCCTTCAGTGGCGCGGCGCGCAAGGTGGCCGCCACTTCCATCGGCCGCTCGCCCATCGCCTCGAAGGCGTTGCGGATCGGCTGCACCACGAAGGGCATGGAATAGACCACCGAGCCGATCACCAGGCCCGCGAAGGTGAAGGCCAGTGTCGCATCGCCCCAGAGCCGCGCCAGCGCACCGCCCGGCCCGTTCGGCCCCAGCACCACCAGGAGATAGAAGCCGAGCACGGTCGGCGGCAGGACCAGCGGCAGGGCGACCACGGTCGCCACCGCCTCCTTCCACCAGGCGCGGGAGCGCGCCAGCCACCACGCGATCGGCGTGCCCACGATCAGCAGGATGACCGTGGTCGTGGCGGCGAGGGCGATGGTCAGCCGGACCGCGACCCAGATTTCCGGTGAGAGACCTTCCATCGCCCCCTTACGACAGACTCAGCTGCCGACCTCGTAGCCGTACTTTTTGATGATGGCGGCCGCTTCTGGGCCTTTCAAGAAGTCCATGAAGGCCTTGGCCGCGGCGCTGCCCTTGCCCTTGTTCAGCAGCACCGCGTCCTGCTTGATCGGCTTGTAGAGGTCCTGGGGCACCAGCCATTGCGAGCCCTCGCTCTTGCCGATCACCTGCGAGAGCGCCACGAAGCCGAGCTCGGCATTGCCGGTATCGACGAACTGGAAGGCCTGGGTGATGTTGGCCCCCTGCACCAGCTTCGGCTTCAGCGCGTCGGTGAGCTTCAGCGAATCCATGGTCTCGACCGCGGCCTGGCCATAGGGGGCAGCCTTGGGATCGCAGATCGAGAGCTTGTTGAAGCTGCCGGTTTTCAGCGTGTCCTCGCCGGTGACGAATCCCGGCATCTTGCTCCAGAGCACGAGCTTGCCGATCGCATAGGTGAAGTTGCTGCCGGCGACGCCGAGCCCGTCGTCGACCGCCTTCTTCGGCCGCGCGGCATCGGCCGAGAGGAACACCTCGAACGGCGCGCCCTGGGTGATCTGGGTGTAGAGCTGGCCGGAGGCGCCGAAGCTCAGCACCAGATCGTTGCCGGTCTTGCTCTTGAAGGCGGCGCCGATCTCCTTCGCGGCGCCGGTGAAGTTGGCGGCGACGGCGACGTTGACGCCCTCGGCGAAGGCCGAGCCGGCAAACAAGGCAACGATGGCAAGCGCGAGCGCCGCCGTCCAGTTCCTCACGAGTCTCACGGGTTCGTCCCCTCTTTCAGTCGATGGCAAGAATGACATGGGCGCCGTCGAACAGCGCCCAGGCCGGCTTGCCCGGCGTGATGCCGAGTGACTTGGCGCTCTCGGCGGTGATGGTGGCGGCGAGCGTCCTCTCACCGCCGATGTCGAGCACGACCTCGGCATTGACCGCCGAGATCTCGCAACGCCGCACCGTGCCTTTGATGCGGTTGCGCATCGAGACGGCCGGCATCTCCGCCTCGGTCGAGATCACGACGAATGGCGCCTTGATCAGCACCACGATGTCGCGCCCGACGCAGAGCCCGAGCTCGCGCAGGCTCGCGGTCGTCACCAGCGCGTAGACGGTGGTCGCATCGGAAATGGCGACCGCCACCTCGGCGCTCAGGGCGTCGGAAACGATCGCGGTGATCGTGCCGCGGAGGGCGTTGCGCGCGCTCGTCTTCATCAGGAACCCCGAGACCAGGTTCAAGGGCGTGATGCCGGTGCCGACGAGATCGGGCTCGAGGCCGCGGAGCACGCGGGCCATCTCGGCCTCCATGCGGTGGAAGGCTTCGATCACGCGCACGCCCGTCGATGTGAGGCTGGCGCCGCCGCCCGACGATCCGCCGGCGCGGGTGACCAGCAAAGGCTGCCCGAAGAGATTTGCCATGGCGTCGAGCGCGTCCCAGGCTGCCTTGTAGGTGATGCCGGCGGCACGGGCGCCGGCCGAGATGCTCCCTTCCCTGGCGACGATCTCCAGGAGTCGGATTCGGTCGCGGCCGACCGCCGCCGTCTCCTCGCTCTTCAGCGTGATCAGTGCTTCAATCGCCACGGACCTGCCCTAAGCGCCCCCTCGCCACACTCGCTATATAGACGATTTATATAGCGCAGGAATTGGGAGTGGGAAAGCGCCAATGAGACGGAAAAGCCTGGTTCTTCGGCTTTATTGACTCGCCACCCTCGGTCAACCGGCTGATCGGCCTCCAATGGCTGCTGCATCGGCTCTATCCCGACCAGACAGCCGGCGACCTCCGACAACAGGTGCGCGGCTTCTTTCACCTCTTCTATCGGGTCGATCTCGACGACACGACTCTCAACCGCCTGCTCGGCAGCTGAAATGCCTGCGATGCTCCTTCGAGTTGGCAGGGTTACACCTTCGTCTGATAGCGAATAACGTTCAAGAATGCGTAACCTCGGCCGGTCTTGCCACGCCCAGGGGGCGGCAGCGATGATGCGGGCGACCAGTGGGCGGATTCGGGCAGAGCGCGCGGCGAGGTGGCGATGATGACGCTCGATCCAGTACTGCTGTCGCGGCTCCAGTTCTTCTGGGTGATCGCCTGGCACATCCTGCTGCCGGCCTTCACAGTCGGCCTCGCTTCCTTCATCGCCGTGCTGGAGGGTCTGCACTTCGTGACCCGGCGGGAGGTCTATCTGCGCCTTTCGGGCTTCTGGACCAGGATCTTCGCGATCTCCTTCGGTATGGGGGTCGTTTCCGGCATCGTCATGCCGTTCCAGCTCGGCACCAATTGGAGCCGCTTCTCCGCCGCCACCGCGGACGTAACCTCGCCGCTGCTGGCCTATGAAGGGCTGATGGCCTTCTTCCTCGAAGCGGCCTTCCTCGGCGTGCTGCTGTTCGGCCGCAAGCTGGTGCCGGCATGGGCGCATCTGATCGCTGCGGTGATGGTCGGCGTCGGCACGCTGTTCTCCTCCTTCTGGATCCTCTCGACCAACAGCTGGATGCAGACACCGGCCGGCTATCGCCTCGAGAACGGACGGTTCGAACCGGTCAATTGGATCGACATCATCTTCAACCCCTCCTTCCCCTATCGGCTCTTCCACACGGTGACCGGCTTCTACGTGACCACCGCCTTCGTCGTGGTCGGCGTTGCCGCCTACTACCTGCGCCGCGGGCGGTTCATCGAGGAGGCGCGCACCATGTTCTCGATGACGCTCTGGCTCCTGACCGTGCTGGTGCCGCTGCAGATATTCCTCGGCGACGCGCACGGTCTCAACACGCGCGAGTACCAACCGGCGAAGCTTGCGGCGATCGAGGCGCGCTGGGAAACGGGCTCGCGCGTGCCGCTCACGCTGTTCGCGATTCCCGACCAGGAGGCGCAGACCAACCACTATGCGATCGAGGTGCCGGTGCTCGGCAGCCTGATCCTCACCCATGATCCCAACGGCACAGTGCGCGGCCTGAAGGAGTTTCCGAAGGAGGATCTGCCGCCGGTCATCATCCCGTTCTTCTCCTTCCGGGTGATGGTCGGGCTCGGCTTCATCATGCTGGCCGTCGTGGCGCTGAGCTGGCTGTTGCGGGCGCAGCATCGGCTGTTCGCCGCCCGCTGGTATCTGGCGCTCTGCCAACACGTGGCGCCGATAGGGTTCTTGGCTGTGATCGCCGGCTGGATCACGACCGAGGTCGGTCGGCAGCCCTGGACCGTCTACGGACTACTGAGAACCAGCGATTCGGTGACGCCCTCGCTGACCGGAACCGACGTGCTGATCTCGCTGCTGGGCTATATCCTCGTCTATCTCATCATGTATCCGACCGGGGTCCTGATGATGGCACGGATCGTCGCGCGAGGGCCGGCGTCGGCCGCGGATGGCGCGGAGCCGATCGAAAGCGGGCGACCGCAGCTACCCGTCCGAGCCCTCCCGCGCACCTCAGACAAGGAGGCGTCGGCATGAGTGCGTTGACCCTCGATTTCGTCCCGCTCTGGACCATCATCTGCGGCATCGCCGTCTTCCTCTACGTGCTGCTGGACGGCTTCGATCTCGGCGTCGGCATCCTCCACGGTTTCGCCAAGGGGCGCGAGGCGCGCAACCTCGTGATGAACTCGATCGCACCGATCTGGGACGGCAACGAGACCTGGCTGATCCTCGGCGCGCTCGGCCTGCTGGCCGGTTTCCCGCTCGCCTTTGCGATCATCATCCCCGCGGTCTATTTCCCGATCCTGGTAATGTTGCTGGCACTCGTCTTTCGCGGCACCGCCTTCGAGTTCCGCTATCGCGATGCCGAGCATCGCACCTTCTGGGACCACGCCTTCTGCTACGGGTCCGCCGTCGCGACCTTCGCACAGGGGGTCGTGCTCGGTTCCTTCATCCAAGGCTTCAAGACGGACGGACAGCATTTCACCGGCGGCAGCTTCGACTGCTTCACGCCGTTCTCGATCTTCACCGGCATCGCCCTTTTGTTCGGCTATGGCCTGCTCGGGGCGGGTTGGTTGATCCTCAAGGTCGAGGGCGAGTTGCAGGACTGGGCGCGACGCCTCGGCAAGATCTGCTTCCTCTGCGTGGGCGCCGCGGTCTTTGCGGTCAGCATCTGGACGCCGCTCGCCGATCCGGGCATCGCTGCGCGTTGGTTCAATTGGCCGAATCCCTTGTTCCTTGCCCCCGTGCCGATCGTGAGCGCCGCGATCGCCTGGTGGGAGTGGAAGGCGCTCTCCGGCAGAGCCGAGCTTGCGCCGTTCGCCGCCGCCATCCTGCTCTTTGCCATGTCCTATCTCGGCGTCGGGATCAGCCTCTTCCCGATGGTCGTGCCGCATGCACTGACGCTATGGCAGGCGGCCTCCTCACCCAGCACCCAGGCCTTTCTCGCCGTCGGCACGCTGTTCCTGCTGCCCATCATCCTTATGTACACCGGCTGGTCCTACTGGGTGTTCCGCGGCAAGGTGAGAGCCGACATCGGCTATCACTGACCGCGACCACGAGCCACTGGTGTCCTGGAACCCGCCTCAATCCCATCCGTTGCAGCAGGATGAGTGAGGACGCTTCGAACCTGCGCGCTGGATTAAGGCGGCGACTGTTGTGGATCGCCGTCTTCGGCCTCGTCGCCGCGGCGATCGCCGTCCTCGTACTGGCTCTGACCGGACCGATCACCTTCAGCTTGGCTGCGGCCGTCGTGCTCGGTGTCTTCTTCACGGTCCTGCTGGGCGGCGGGCTCTTCGCCGTCTCGTTCTTCAGCGACAGCAGCGGCTACGACAGCGAGGCCGCCGACTTCCGCAGTGCGGAACAGGGCGGTCGGATCAGGCCGGATCCTCCGCCGCCTGCAACGGAAGCGCCGCGTCCGCGCATCCCGCCAGGCTGAGCTCCAGCCAGCGATACCACGCTTCCATTCCCTCACCGGTGCGCGCCGAGAGCTGCAGCACTTCGATCTCCGGGTTGACCTCGCGCGCATGGGCGATGCAGCGCGCGACGTCGAACTCGACATGCGGCAGGAGATCGATCTTGTTCAGGATCATCAGCGCCGCCGCCCGGAACATATGCGGGTACTTGAGCGGCTTGTCCTCGCCCTCGGTCACCGAGAGGATGACGACCTTGGCGCTTTCGCCGAGATCGAACAGCGCCGGGCAGACCAGGTTGCCGACATTCTCGACCAGCACCAGCGCGCCGCGCTCGGGCCGCAGCCGGAGCAGCCCCTCGGCCACCATCTGCGCCTCGAGATGGCAGCCGGTCCCGGTGTTCACCTGCACGACCGGGGCACCGGCCGCCCGAATCCGCATCGCGTCGTTCTCGGTCGCCTGGTCGCCCTCGATCACATGGATGGCATGGCGGTCCCTGAAATGCGTGATCGTGCGTTCGAGCAGAGTGGTCTTGCCGGAGCCGGGCGCGCTGACCAGGTTCAGCATCAGGATCTCGCGGCCGTCGACCCAGGCCCGATTGCGCTCCGCCAGAGCATCGTTCTTCGCCAGGATGCGGCGCTCCAGCGTGAGGACCGATTCGCCTTCGTGGTGATGCGCATGCGCGTGGTCATGTTCGTGATCATGCGAATGATCATGTTGATGATCGTGGTCGTCGAGGTGATCGTGATCGTGCTTGTGGCCGACCAGGCTCACCTTCGCTTTGCCATCACCGGAGCAGCCGCAGGTCGCGCACATCGAAGCCTCCTTGCTCACATCGCCGGAGCGCCGATCGGATCGGCTTCGGCTGGAGCGGCAAATTCGCATTCCACGATGGTCAGCTCCTCGCCGGCGAGACGCTCGAAGTCGCGTGCGCCGCAGATACAGGGCGTAAACAGAGTCGGCTGATCGAAGGTGACGCCGCAGGCTCGGCAGCGCGCCCGGCCCTTGGGCTCTCGGATCTCCAGCAACGCGCCTTCGAGCGGCGAGCCCTCGGCCACCACGTCGAAGCAGAAGCGCACGGAATCGGCCAGCACGCCGGAGAGTGCGCCGATCTCCAGCAGCACGCGCCTGACCGGCCGCCCCTGCGCCGCCTCGGCGACCATGGCGACGATGTTCCGGGTGATGGCGAGCTCGTGCATCTGGGCTTCAGCAGATTCGCGGCAGCTGATCGCCGACCAGCATGTCGACCACCCGCTCGCCGCCGAACACGGTTCTCATAGTGACGCGGCCGGGACGCCGGTCGGTGACGCGCCCGATCACCGCAGCCTCGGCGCCATGGCGATGGCCGCGCATCGCCGCCAGCGCTGCCGGTGCTTCCGCCTCCGGCACGATCGCGACCAGCTTGCCCTCGTTGGCCAGATAGAGCGGATCGAGGCCGAGGATCTCGCAGAAGCCTTTGACCTCGGCGCGAATCGGCACCGCGCTCTCGTCGAGCGCGATGCCGACTCTGGCGCTCTCTGCGACCTCGTTGAGCACGGTGGCGAGCCCGCCGCGGGTGGCGTCCCGCAGGAAGCGGAGGTTGGGCGCCGCCGCCTTCACGACGCCGATCAGGTCGTGCAGCGCGGCGCAGTCGCTCTCGATCGGTGTCGAGAGCGCGAGGTCGCCGCGCGCGTTGAGGATCGTGGCCCCGTGATCGCCGAGCAGTCCGTTGACCAGGATGACATCGCCCGGACGCACGCGCGTGGGGCCAAGATCGAGCCCATGCTCGATCACGCCGATGCCGGCCGTGTTGATGAAGAGCTTGTCGCAGGCACCGCGACCCACGACCTTGGTATCGCCGGTGACCACGGCGACCTCGGCTTCGCGCGCCGCCGACGCCATGGAGCCGACGATGCGGCGAAGCTCCGGGATCGGGAAGCCCTCCTCCAGGATGACGGCGCAGGTGAGATAGAGCGGGCGCGCGCCGGAGACCGCCAGGTCGTTGATCGTGCCGCAGACCGCGAGCTTGCCGATATCGCCGCCGGGGAAGACGAGTGGATCGACCACAAAGGAATCGGTGGTGAAGGCGAGCCGGTCGCCCTGCGCCGCCAGGCCGGAGAGCGCGATGACGGCGGCGTCGTTCATCTCCTTCAGCTCCGGGCATCCGAAGGCTTCGAGGAAGACGCCGTCGATCAGGTCGCGCATGGCCCGGCCGCCGCCGCCATGGGCGAGCGTCACCGTCGGCAGGTCGACCGACGCGCGGCGCGGGATGCTCTTGGGAACCGCGTCGAGCGGGCTCATGCCGACGCGCTCCGCCGCGCGAGGTCGTCGAGATCGCCATATTGATAGTAGGCGGCGCAGGCGCCCTCCGAGGACACCATCAGCGCGCCCATCGGCGTCGCCGGCGTGCAAGCCTTGCCGAACACTTTGCACTCCCAGGGCTTGATCGCGCCCTTCAGCACCTCGCCGCATTGGCATGACTTCGGGTCGGCGATCTTGACGTCCGGCACGGAGTAGCGCCGCTCGGCATCGAACGACGCGTAGGCGTCGCGGATCCGGACGCCGGAATGATCGATCGAGCCTAGGCCGCGCCATTCGAAGAAGGGCCGGAGCTCGAAAACGCGGTCGACCGCCTCCAGCGCCTTGTCGTTGCCGCCCGCCGGCACCACGCGAACATACTGATTCTCGATCTCCGTGCGGCCCTCGGCGAGCTGGGCCAGCACCATCCAGATCGACTGCAGCACGTCCAGGGGCTCGAAGCCGGAGACCACCAGCGGCTTCTTGTATTGCTCGGCGATGAAGCGATAGGGCGCGGTGCCGATCACCATGCTGACATGGCCTGGCCCCAGGAACCCGTCGATCTTGAGCTCGGGGGAATCGAGGATGGCCTTCATGGTCGGGATGATGGTGATGTGGTTGCAGAACAGCGAGAAGTTCCGGATGCCCTCGGCCTCCGCCTGCAGCACGGTGAGCGCGGTCGAAGGCATCGTGGTCTCGAAGCCGAGGGCGAAGAACACGACCTCGCGGCCCGGATTGGCGCGCGCGAGCTGGAGCGCGTCGAGCGGCGAATAGACCATGCGGATGTCGGCGCCATCGGCCTTCGCCTGCATCAGGCTCTTCTTCGAGCCAGGCACGCGCATCGCATCGCCGAAGGTGGCGAGGATGACGCCTGGCGTCTCGGCGAGCGCCACGCAGTCATCGACCCGACCCATGGGCAGCACGCAGACCGGGCAACCCGGCCCGTGGACCAGCTCGATGCTCTTCGGCAGCAGCCCCTCGATGCCGAACTTGAAGATCGTATGGGTGTGGCCGCCGCAGACCTCCATGAGGTAGAGCGGCCGATCGCGAGCCTGCGCCAGCGAAGCCGCCAGCGCCTCGATGCGGCCGAGCAGGGCCTTCGCCCTCACCGGATCGCGGAACTCGTCAACGTAGCGCATGATCGCCCTCCTCGCCGGCCGCTGCCGCTTGCATGGCGCGCTGGGCCTCCATCACCTCGCCGAGCTCGGCAAGCAAGGCCAGCGTCGCCTCGGCTTCGCGCTCGTCGATCCGGCTCATGGCGAAGCCGACATGGACCAGGACCCAATCGCCGATGCAGGCCTCGATCGGATGGTCCTCGTCGATGATGCACGCCAGATTGACCGCGCGCCGCACGCCGGCCACCTCGACCGTGCCGAGCTTGTGCACGGGATCGGTGATGGCGACGATCCTGCCGGGAATGCCTAGGCACATGCTTGGCCCCTTTCGTTCAGAACCGCTGCGGCGGCGATACAGGCCTGGCCCAGTGCCAGCCCGCCGTCATTCGACGGAACCTCGGACTGGGTCAGGACGGCACGCCCGAGCGCCGCCAGTCGCGCCATCACCTGCTCGAGCAGGACGCGATTCTGGAAGCAACCGCCGGAGAGCGCAATGGTGTCGATCGCCACACCCTCGGCCTCCACGTTGGAGATCGCCTGGGCGGCCATCGCGGCGACCGCACGGGCGAGGCCGGCATGGAACCGCGCGGCGATCACGCCCGCCGGCGTTCCCCGGCCGAGATCGTCGAGCAGCGCCTGCCACATGGGGAGAGTGTCGATATATGCGAGATCGCCCGGCGCGGGGCGGTGGATGGCGAAGGGATAGGCGGGCGCGTGGTCCCCGCCCTCGAGCGCCGCGTGATCGACCGCGGCCTCCAGCAGCATCGCACCTTCGCCTTCGTAGCGCGCCCGCTCGCGGCAGAGACCAAGGGCGGCGGCGACCGCATCGAACAAGCGTCCGCAGGAGCTCGCCAGCGGGGTATTGATGCCCCGGCGCAGCATCGCATCGAGCGTCGCGCGCGGCATACGGTCCAGGAAGGAGCAGAGCTCGAGCCCGCCATAGCGCGCCGCGAAATCCTGCCAGCCGAGCGCCGCCGACAGATGCGCATAGGTGCTGCGCCAGGGCTCGCGGATCGCCTGGGCGCCCCCCAGCATCGGGACCGGCTTGAACGTGCCCAGCCGGCGATAGCCGGCATAGTCGGCCAGCAGGAACTCGCCGCCCCAGAGCGTGCCGTCGTCGCCGAAACCGAGCCCGTCGAGCGCGATGCCCAGCACCGGCCCGGCCTCGCGCGCGCGACCATTCTCGGCGAGGCAGCTGGCGATATGCGCGTGATGGTGCTGCACCTCGACGAGCTGCAACCCGCGCGCGCCTGCAGCCTCGCGCGCGTGCTTGGCCGGGAGATATTCCGGATGGCGGTCGGCCGCGAGCACCGCCGGATGGTGCTCGAACAGCGCCGCGTAGAGTCCGAGATTCTTCTCGTAGTCAGCCAGGGTCGCCGCGTTCTCGAGATCGCCCTGATGCTGGGACAGGATCGCCGCGCCGTCCTTCACCAGGCAGAAGGTCGATTTCAGTTCTCCGCCATAGGCGAGGATCTCGGGCACCGCCTCGAAGCCCGGCGGCAGCGCCATGCGACCTGGCGCGTAGCCCCGCGCGCGGCGCAGGATGCGCGGCGCCCCAGCGGCGAAGCGCAGGACGGAATCGTCGATCCGGTTGACGATGGCGCGGTCGTGGACCAGGGCGAAATCGGCGATGCCGCCGAGCCGCTCTGCCGCCTCGTCGTTGTCGATCGCCTGCGGCTCGTCGGAGAGATTGCCGCTGGTCATCACCACCGGGCGGTCGAGCCGCTGCATGATGAGGACGTGCAACGGCGTGTAGGGCAACATGAAACCGAG
>DATKMF010000022.1:0-13508 GCA_035542015.1 Candidatus Cybelea sp. | reverse complement strand
GGCCTCCTTGAGCTGCAGGATCTCGCCGCGCACGTCCACGGTGATCTTTTTGGAGAGATCGCCGCTGGCGACCGCGATCGTCACGTCCGAGATGTTGCGGACCTGTGCCGTCAGATTGTTCGCCATGAAGTTGACGCTCTCGGTCAGATCCTTCCACACGCCGGTGACGCCGGAGACCTGGGCTTGTCCGCCGAGCTTGCCGTCGGTGCCGACCTCGCGCGCGACGCGCGTCACCTCGGAGGTGAAGACCGACAGCTGCTTGATCATGGTGTTGACGATATTGGCCGAGCGGAGGAACTCGCCCTTCAGTGGCCGCCCGTCCACTTCGAGCTGCACGGTCTGCAACAGGTCGCCCTTGGCGACCGCGGTGATGGCGCGGGTGACCGCCGTCGTCGGCCAGAGCAGATCGTCGATCAGCGTGTTGACCGAGTTCTCCATCCCGGACCAGGCGCCGTAATGGAGTCCGTATTTTACGCGCTTCGAGGTCTTGCCTTCGCGGCCGACCGTCTGCCCGACCTCTTCCAACTGCTGCGCCATGCGTTCGTTGGCGGCGACGATCTCGTTGAAGGTGTCGGCGATCTTGCCGGCGAGCCCCACCTGGTCGCGCGGCAGGCGCGCGGAAAAGTCTCCCATTCGCATCGCCTGCAGCGCCTGCAGCAGGGGCCGCAGGAAGGGATCGCCCTCGCTCGCCGCGTCGGTCGTAGAATGTCCGTTGCCCTTCGGCCGCGCGCTCGGTTTCGCGCCGACGATCGACGTCGCCTTATGGCTCCGGGTTTCGTCCTGGGTCTTGCCCCGGGATTGGCCACGGGATTCGGATATCTGTCGGCTTGCCCTGGCTTGCGCCATAAACACCCCCTCGTGGAATCAAGGGGGTAGGATTCCACCCGGCCAACCTTTCTGCCGTTTCACGGTCTACCCGGCGATATCCTTCCAGCTGCCGGCAAACCGAGAAATGGAGCTCGGGCGCACCCCCCGAGGCGCACCGCGTCATCAACCGCAACCCCGGCTGTCCGCCTCGGTTCCAAGGCCCCGCGAAAAAAGCGGAACGGACCGGTAGAGCTGTGAAATCGCGGCCCTCAGGCGATCTCGGCCAGCACCTGATCGGTCGTGCGCTGGCGGCAATAGCCCTTGATCGCCCGCAGCGAGGCGTCGTGGCGCTCCTGGCTATAGGTGGCGCAGGCGTCGGTCACCTGGGTCACCAGATAGCCGAGGTCGCAGGCGTCGCGAATGGCGCTCTCGACGCATTGGTCGGTGACGATGCCGGAAAGGATCAGTTGCCGGATCCCGAGGTTGCGCAGGACGTAATCGACATGGGTGGAGACGAAGACGCTGCTCGAGGTCTTCGGCAGCCAGATCTCGTCACCCTGCGGTGCCAGTTGATCGATCACCTTCCCGTCCCAGGAGCCCTTGGGCACATGGAAGCCGGTGATCTTGTAGTCGAGGCTGCGGTCGCGCCCGTCGAAGGTCAGGCTCTCGATGGTCGTATACATGACCTCGATCTTTGCCCGGCGGCACGCCGCCTGCAGCCGCTGCATGTTCGGGATGACGCGCGTCTCCATCTCCCGGAAATACCACCCGCACTTCGCCTCGAACTCCGCAGCGGGCATCTCCTTGAACTCCGCTCCTTTGCGATGCGCCGCGAAGTTCTGCACGTCGATGAACAGCAGCGCCGTCTGCTTGGGAACGACGGCGATTTCGCGGGAAAGGGTGGAGGCGTCGGTGCTCATAGGGGCGTCACCTTACTTATGGTCGTCATGGTCGGCGAAGCAGTGTCGCCCAATTCACCAAGCGGATAGATCCGTCTCGCATTCTCGGTCGCCACCAGCCGCACCAATTCCTCGGCATCCTGCAGCGTGCAGAAATCCTCGCTGAGCCAGCGGTCGAGCACGCGCTTCAATCCTCGGCGGAACAGCAGTGCGCCGAGATAGTAAAGCTCGCTCAAGCCGAACGCGTCGGAGGAATAGAGCAGTTTCGAGAACTTCCCTATCTCGAGCGCCTCGCCGAGGATGTCGGCCGACATCGGCGCCGCGTAGTTCAGGATCACGCCGACGTCGTAATAGACGTTCTGGAACACTTCCGACAGCCAGGCGGCCTCGCGCTGGAACGGGTAGTTGTGGAGGAGGGTGATCGGCACCTCCCACTTCTCCATCGCGGCGATGAAGTCGGTGAAGTGCGTGGGATCGCAGGCATGGAGATAGATGTCGGGGTCGCCGAAGCCGACATGGACCTGAAGCGGCAGCTTCCGCGCGCGGCAGAGTTCCGCACCGATCCAGAGCCCGTGCCGCACCACGGTCGGATCCTCCAGCCGCCATTTGCCTGAAGCTTCCGCCTTGCGAAACCATGTATCGGCGGCGCGCACGACCTCGTCCCGTGTGGGCGCCGTCTGGTCGATCCTGAAGGTGCAGCGATAGGCGACAATGGTCTTCAGTCCGACCGCTTCGTGCGCCCGCTCCGTAAGGCGATCGGCCAGAACCTCAGGAAAGCGCGCCGCATCGCGCGTGGTCCGGGCGACCCCTTCGGCCACCGCCTCGATGCGCACCACCTCGCGCGCCGGCCGCGACGCGGCTTCCGCCATGGCGGGCACGTCGAGGATCGCATCGCTGCGATGGCCGGTGTCGATCAGCAGTGAATCGAGTCCGCTCGCTCTGAGGAAGCGCCGATTGACCTCGGCGGCGCCGAGGGTAAGCCGTCGCTCGAGATAGGCCTCCGCGGAAGACGATGGCTCGAGATCGAGCACGGGCGCACAGAAGCGTCGGATCGCGAGACCGAGCGGTTTCTGGAACTCGGTCGTGCCTTTCGGCGCGGGGCGATAGCTCTCGCTGAACAGCGCCTGGAATCCCGCAAAGTCGAGCTCCGCCGGCGAGACGCCATGGCAATGATGATCGATCAGCCGCGTCTCGATGGCGCCGGCCAGCACGTCGTCAGTAGACGTCATTGTAGCGCCTGCAGATCGTGGCGGCGTCGGCGCCGGCGAACATCTCGATCTCCTTGCGCTTCACCGCCACGTAAGATTCGTACATCTGAGGCGGCAGCCAGCCCTTCGCGACAGGGTCGGCCGCGAGCAAGTCCAGCGCCTCCGGGAGAGTCGAGGGCAGCGTCACGATGCCGAGTGCCTTGCGCTCGGCCTCGCCGAGATCGCCTGGATCGCGATCGACCGTTTTCGGCAGGGGCAGCTCGTGGCGGATGCCCTCGAGCCCTGCCCGCAACAGCGCGCCGATCACCAGGTACGGGCTGGCGGTCGCGTCGGGCGGCCGGAGCTCCAGGTTGAAAGCCTTGGAGCGCTTCTTCGCATCGCGCTCCGGCGAAGGGCAGATGCGGATCGCGGCCTCGCGGTTCTGGATGCCGAAGCTCGCATAGCCGCAAGACCAGTGATGCGGCCCCAGCCGGTGATAGGAGACCGGGCTCGGTGCCACCAGCGCGCACATCGCCGGCATGTGCTTCACCACGCCGGCGATGAAATGCTGCGCCACCTTGCTCGCCTCGCCGGGGCCGGCGGGGTCGAAGGCGGCGTTCCTCCCCTCGGGATCGAGGAAGCTGAAATGCACATGGGCGCCGTTGCCGACGCGATCCGGAGCCGGCTTCGGCGTGAATCCGGCCTTCAAGCCGAGACGCCGCGCCGCCTCCCGGATCACCTCGCGGGTGATGACGGCGCGGTCGCCCCCCATGGCGCCGACGGCCGGGGCGCAGGAGATCTCGAACTGGCTGGAGCCGTATTCCGGCTCGACCGTCTCGACGCCGACCTCGGCCTGCTGCAGCGCGCGGGTCACGTCGCGGACGAAGGGCGCGGCGAGCCGCATCGCCTCGAGCGAGAACGGCGTCATGTTGCCGATGCCCGGGCCACTCAACAGGAACTCGTGCTCGAAGGCGGCGGCGAACTTCAATCCGGTCGCTTGCTCGAAATCGTTGAGGGCTGCGAGCATGAAGCCGCGGGTGCAGCAATCCCAGCTGCTGCCGTCGGCCATCTTGGAGTCACAAAGGAAGAAGTGGAAGGCCGGCGCGCTCTCCCAGATGTCGATCCGCGTCTCGGTCTCCTTGACCGGAGTCTGACGCACCTCGAGCATCGGCCCCCAGGGATTGGGCGCGATGTCGTCGAACGGCGTCAGCGCCTGGCCGGCCACCGCCCAGCCGAGCCCATAGGCCATGCGCCGGGAGACGTCCGCCGCCGGAATCCCCCGGCAGCGCATGAGGCCGACGTAGTCGGTCCACGCCAGATAGACGATCTCGCCTTCCGCCATCATGCCCCCGTTCTGCAACCCGAGCCGCATGATTGCCGAGCACGGGATTCAATCAAGCGGAATCCTGTAGAGTGATCGGCACCGATGAACACCGGGGGAAGACGAACCAATGCCCGAACCAGCCGTTCCAATGGTCGACCCGGCGGCCATCAAGCCGTTCCGCGGCATCGGCGGCGAGCTCGCCGCCGGGATCCTGATCATCTGCGACCATGCCAGCAACCGCGTGCCGCCGGAGCTTGATAATCTCGGCCTGCCGGAATCCGAACTGCAGCGCCACATCGCCTGGGACATCGGCTCCGCGCGCGTGGCCGAACTCCTGGCCGCGCGCTTCCGGGCGCCGGCCGTGCTCTGTGGCACGTCGAGGCTCGTCATCGATTGCAACCGCGATCCCGCCGATCTCAAGTCCATCGCCAAGGAGAGCGACGGCACGGTCATTCCCGGCAACCGGCATCTGACGGTCTGGGACCGCACCCAGCGGGTCGCGCGCTGGTTCACGCCCTATCACAATGTGATCGACACGCTGGTGAAGGCGGCACTCGCCGACCGGTTCGATCCGGTCCTGCTCTCGATCCACTCCATGACGCCATCGATGAACGGCGTCGATCGACCATGGCCGGTGGCGCTTTCCTGGCGCGAGGACGACCGGTTGGTGAAGCCCATGCTGGAGGCGCTGCGCCGCCGGGTGAGCGACCCCGTCGGGGACAACCAGCCCTATGACCTCGATCCCAACGAGGACTACAGCGTGCCGGTTCACGCCATGCGCCGGCAGCTCCGCCATCTCCAGGTCGAGTTCCGCCAGGACGTCGTCGCCGACGAGGCGGGTGCCGTCCATTGGGCCGGCCTGTTCGGCGACGCACTCCAGGAGGTGCTGCAGATTTAGTCAACCGCCCCGTTGACAATCAACCAGTCAGTTGACTATATGCCCTGGCATGGCGACGACGACGGCACCGCTGCGGCTGGCTGAGGAGAGCGAAACCGAAGGGGAGGGCGTGCTCGACGCCGCCTTCTTCGCGCTTTCCGATCCCGTCCGCCGGAGCATCCTGGAACGGCTGGACGAGCGGCCGCAGCTGGTCTCGGAACTGGCCGAACCCTTCGCGATTTCCCTCCAGGCGGTCTCGCGCCATATCCAGGTCCTGGTGCGCGCCGGGCTGGTGAAGCAGGAGCGGAGCGGCCGGATCAGCCGCTGCAGCCTCGAGGCCGGGCCGATCTACGCGGCGGCGCTCTGGATCAACCGCTACAGCAAGTATTGGCAGGGTCAGTTCGATCTCTTGGCGGCCCTGCTCACCGGGGACGAGGAGCCGAAGCCCGCTCGCCCCCGGATCGGCAAGACCACCCGCAGGAAGACCGGCAAGAACCGCAAGACGAAGGAGGATCGGTGATGGACCAAGTGGTGGACCAGACGGAACCGAAGGTCGTTTCACGCGACCAATGGCTCGAGGCGCGCCTCGCGCTGCTGGCACGAGAGAAGGAATTGAGCCGCTTGGGCGACGAGCTCGCCGAGCAGCGGCGCAAGCTTCCCTGGGTCAAGGTCGAGAAGACCTATACATTCGATGGACCCAAGGGGCGCGAGACCCTCGCCGATCTCTTCGGCGACTGCAGCCAGCTCGCCGTCTACCACTTCATGTTCGCGCCGGATTGGGAGGAGGGCTGCAAGAGCTGTTCCTTCTGGGCCGACAATATCAACGGCACCGACATCCACCTGAAGCATCGCGACATCAGCTTCGTCGCGATCTCGCGGGCGCCGCTGGCCAAGCTCGAGGCCTACAAGCGGCGCCTGGGCTGGAGCTTCAAATGGGTCTCGTCCGACGACGGCGACTTCAATTACGATTTCGGCGTCTCGTTCACGCCGGCGCAGCGTGCCAAGGGCGAGCTCGCCTACAACTACGCCACATTGAAGATGCAGATGAGCGATCTCCCCGGCATCAGCGTCTTCGCCAAGGATGCGGCGGGCCAAGTCTATCACACCTATTCCAGCTTCGGCCGCGGCGTCGAGGCGATCAACGGCGCCTACCGCTTCATCGACCTCACCCCGAGAGGCCGGCACGAGGAGGGGAAGGGCATGGCTTGGCTGCGCCGGCACGACGACTACGAAGACTGAGGTTGCACGCCATGAAGTACGAAGAGACGAACAACAAGATTGCCGCCTATCGGAAGGAGATCTCGGCCTTGCGCGAGAAGATCCGCGAGGCGCAGTGGGAGGCGGAACCGGAGCCGATCGAGGACTATGCGTTCAAGGCCTTGCAAGGCACGGCGAAGCTCTCCGAGCTGTTCGGCGACAAGCGCGATCTCATCGTCATCCACAACATGGGCAAGTCCTGTCCCAACTGCACCATGTGGGCGGACGGGTTCAACGGCGTCTATCCGCATCTCGCCAGCCGTGCCGCCTTCGTCGTCAGCACGCCCGATCCGCCCAAGGTGCAGGCGGAGTTCGCCGCGTCGCGCGGCTGGCGCTTTCCGATGGTGAGCCACGAAGGCTCGAGCTTTGCCGCCGACATGGGCTATCGCAGCGCCAAGGGCGGCTGGCGGCCCGGCGTCTCTGCCTTCCGCCGCGACGGCAACCGGATCTTCCGCGTGGCCGACACCGGCTTCCATCCCGAGGACGAGTTCTGCACGGTCTGGCGCTTCTTCGACCTGCTGCCCGAAGGGGCCGGCGGCTGGAACCCGCGCTTCAGTTACGCCTAAGCGCTTGTCCCAAGCGGGCGAGACCCGCATCGGGTTTCGCTTCGGATTCGTGACTTGCCTGGCCTCGGTCCCGCTCCGATCCTGCTGCCTCACCCTGCAGGGAGGCGAGCATGAACCGGGATCTGCGCGAGAAACCGAGCCAGGCGATCATCGACCTCTACGACGCCTTCACCCACGGCCGATTGAGCCGGCGCGGTTTCCTCGACCGGTTGGTCGTGCTCGCCGGCGGCAGCGCCGCGGCAACCGCGGTGCTGGCCCTGCTGAAGAACGACTATGCGATGGCCGAGACCGTCCCCGAGGGCGATTCCCGGATCCGCGCCAAGAGCGCGATCGTGCAGGGTCCCGACGGTGCCATCGCTTGCTATCAGGCCGAGCCCGCGGCGGAGGGCAAGTATCCCGCGGTCATCGTCATCCACGAGAACCGCGGCCTCAACCCGCATATCAAGGACGTGACCCGCCGCCTCGCCGTCGCCGGCTATCTCGGCTTCGCGCCCGACCTCCTGAGTGCTCAAGGCGGAACGCCGAGTGACGAGGACAAGGCGCGCGACATGATCGGCAAGCTCGACGCTGCGCGGGTCGTGGTCGCCCTGCGCGCGGTGGACGCCGCCCTTCGCGAGATGCCGGATTCGACCGGCAAGGTCGGCGTGGTCGGTTTCTGCTGGGGCGGCGGCTACGCCAATCAGCTGGCGGTCGCGGAGCCCACGCTCAACGCCGCCGTCGCCTACTACGGAAGGCAGCCCAAGGCCGAGGACGTGCCGGCCATCAAGGCGCCGCTGCTGCTGCACTATGCCGGGCTCGACCAGGCGACCAATGCTGGCATCCCGGGCTACGAGGCGGCGCTGAAGGCGAACGGGAAGAGCTACGAGATCTACGTCTATGACGGCGCCAACCACGCCTTCAACAACGACACCAACCCCGCCCGCTATGACAAAGCCGCGGCCGACCTCGCCTGGACCAGGACGCTCGACTTTCTGAAGCGGAATCTCGGCTAGCGACGCGCCGGAAAGGCGAGGATCTCGGCTGAAGGCTTCGCGGCCGGCATGACCGCCGCGAGGTCGTCCGCGGTCAGCGTCACGCGCATGCCCGGCAGCGCGAGAGTGAGCGTGCCGCCGGAGCCCAGCGCACCGAGCTGTCGTGCCGCGATCTCCAGCGGCGTGCCCTGGCCAGGAAGATCGGTCAGCGCCACCGCGCCGTCACGGCCGCCCGTGGCCAGCATCGGCATGCAGGCCGAGCGCCGCACTTCGAGCTCGCCCCGGCGCCAGCTCTCGCGGGCGGGCGCGATCCACTCGACCAGCGCGTAGATCTCCACGGCCTGCGGCTGCGCGCGCGAGCGGCGCGCGGCGCGGTGGGCGGCGAGATCGGCGACGCCGAGCGGCAGCGCGGGCGCAAGCTGTGCGTCCTGCTTCTTGGCCGTGGCCTTCCCGGCGGATTTCCTGGTGCGGGTTCGCTTCTGGGGGAGTCGTGCGCGCTTGGCGTGCATCTTTTCCCGTCTCTCCTCGAGTCTCTCAGGCGCGGACGGGAAGCGGGTCGGGCGCCGCGCCGCGCTCCATCCCGCGATTTGCTATATGCGGCGATCGGACTCTTGCTGCAAGAGTTTTTTCGCCGCGTGCGCATCTCATCGTGTTGAGCGTCACGTTTTTCCGCCGCCGCGCCGCGCGGCGGCAATGTGGCGAGATCGTGGCGCCCCTCGCAGCACCGTGATGGCGCGTCGCTCCATCTCTCCGGTCCGCTCGGAACGTTTGTCCAGGGCAAGCCTTCTTTCAACATCAGCGGTGCCGGACGGGGTTTCGCAGGGGCGCCGCAGGAGCAAAGGAGACAGGAAATGATGAAGCGCCTGTTAATGACCACCGCGCTGGCCTCGTTTCTGGCGATGGGAGCGGCCTACGCCCAGGACGCACAGCCGAGCGGCGGCCAGCAGCCGGGTCAGCCGGTCGTGGCGACGCCGCAGCCGCCGGCCGACAATTCCGGCGGCGGCAACATGAACTCGGGAGCAACCGGCAGCGAGCAGACGCCGCAAACGGCGCCGAGCGCCAGCGGCGCGCCCGGCACCGACGGCACGACCAACAGCACGGCCACCGCCGCGCCGGTCTCGCCGCCGCCGAGCGACGCCGTGGTCTCGGCCCAGAGCGCCAATGAGGTTCGCGCCGATCAGATGATCGGCATGAACGTCTACAACGCCCAGGGCGAGAAGATCGGCACCGTGCACGACATCCTGCTCGACAAGGACGGCAAGGCAACCGGCGTCGTCCTCTCGATCGGCGGCGTGCTCGGCATCGGCGCCAAGTCGGTCGGTCTCACCTGGAAGGAGATCGACATGAAGCCGGACCAGCAGGCGGTCCAGGTGAGCTACACCAAGGAGCAGCTCGAGGCGGCGCCCGACTTCAAGACCTCGGATCAGATCAATTCCGAGATGAACGCCCAGCAGCCGGCCAACGGCACCGGCGCTCCGGCCATGCCGCCCGCCAGCGGAACCGGCGGCACGCCGAACGGGTCCAGCCAGTAACACTGGCGGCGAGAGTCTCAGGCGTAGGACTGATGGCCGGCGGCGATCCCCGGGGCAATCCGAGGGGTCGTCGCCGGCTTTCCTTTGGGCGCGCTGACGAAGGTCGATGTCGCTCAGTCGATAGTCTGACAGCCGCCAAGGGCGGATGAAGGTGCAGGAAGACCGGCCGACCGGCACCTCATTGATAAGCGTTGGTTATCAAGAGATAATCCGGTGCGGCTTGACCCCAACTCTTTGTGGGTCCAGGTTTTTCCGCTGATCGAGGGAGCGCCGCGCACGATGGCTGAGCGAGGTCACGAGACGGGATCGGCCGGAAATCCGAACGACGCCTGGGATGTGGCCGAAGCGGGTCGCATCATCGAGACCTATCGCGGTCTCGACGGCGCCCTGATGCCGATCCTGCACGCCTTGCAAGACCGGTTCGGCTACATCGACGACAAGGCAGTCCCCGACCTCGCCGAGGTGCTCAATTTGAGCCGGGCCGAGATCCATGGTGTCATCACTTTCTATCATGATTTCCGCCGGACGCCGCCGGCGCGCCATGCGCTGCATCTCTGCCGCGCCGAGGCCTGCCAATCGGTGGGCGCGCGGGAGCTTGAGGTCCATGTGAAGCGGAAGCTCGGCATCGACTATCACCACGAGACCCCCGACGGCCGCTGGTCCTTGGGCGCGATCTATTGCCTCGGCAACTGCGCCTGCGGCCCCTCTGCCCTGATCGACGGCGAGACCCATGGCCGCCTGACGCCCGACCGCCTGGACGCGCTGATGCGCGAAGCCGAGGCCGGCCACGCGGAGGCCGCCGAATGACCACGCGCCTCTACATTCCCGGCGATTCCTCAGCGGTCGCGGTCGGCGCCAACCGGGTGCTCCGCGCGATCGAGCGCTTGGCGCGCGAGCGTCGGACCGAGATCGAGATCGTGCGCAACGGCTCCCGCGGCCTCTTCTGGCTTGAGCCGATGATCGAGGTGGCGACGCCCGAGGGCCGGATCGCCTATGGCCCGGTCTCGCATTCCGACGTCCCCGGCCTGTTCGACGCCGGGTTCCTCGGCGGCGGCCAGCATCCGCTGCGCCTCGGCCGGCCCGAGGAGATTCCTTATCTCAAGAGCCAGGAGCGGCTGACCTTCGCCCGCTGCGGCATCATCGATCCGGTCTCGATCGAGGACTACCGCGCCCATGGCGGCTTCCGCGGCCTGGTCAAGGCGCTGCAGATGCAGCCGGCGGAGATCGTCGCCGAGGTGACCGAATCCGGTCTCCGCGGCCGCGGCGGCGCCGGCTTCCCGACCGGGATCAAGTGGAAGACGGTGCTGCAAACTGCCTCGGATCGGAAATACGTCGTCTGCAATGCCGACGAGGGCGACAGCGGCACCTTCGCCGACCGCATGATCATGGAAGGCGATCCCTTCCTGCTGATCGAAGGCATGGCCATCGCCGGCGTGGCGACCGGCGCCACCAAGGGCTTCATCTATATCCGCTCGGAATATCCGGACTCGTTCCGGCAGATGAACCGGGCGATCGAACTCGCGCGCAACGCCGGCTATCTCGGGCCGAATCTCTTGAATTCCGGCCAGGCGTTCGATCTCGAGACCCGGCTCGGCGCCGGTGCCTATATCTGCGGCGAGGAGACCTCGCTGCTGGAGAGCCTCGAGGGCAAGCGCGGCGTCATCCGCTTCAAGCCGCCGCTGCCGGCGATCCAGGGCCTGTTCGGCAAGCCGACCGTCATCAACAACCTGATCTCCTTCGCCAGCGTGCCCGTCATCCTCGACGACGGCGCCAATTTCTATAAGAACTTCGGCGTGGGCCGCTCCCGCGGCACCCAGCCCTTCCAGCTCGCCGGCAACGTTAAGCAGGGCGGCCTGATCGAGAAGGCCTTCGGCGTCACCTTGAAGGAGCTGATCTTCGACTACGGCGGTGGCACCCTGAGCGGGCGGCCGGTGCGCGCGGTGCAGGTCGGCGGTCCCTTGGGCGCCTACATCCCGGCCGCCGATCTCGACATCAAGATGGACTACGAGGCGCTGGCGGCGGCCAAGGGCATGCTCGGCCATGGCGGCATCGTGGTCTTCGACGACACGGTCGATATGGCGCAGCAGGCGCGCTTCGCCATGGAGTTCTGCGCGGTCGAGAGCTGCGGCAAGTGCACGCCCTGCCGGATCGGCTCGACCCGCGGCGTCGAGGTGATCGACCGCATCGTCGCGGGCATCGACCGGCCGAAGAATTTGCAGCTGCTCGACGATCTCTGCGAAACCATGGTGGACGGATCGCTCTGCGCCCTGGGGGGCCTCACGCCCTTCCCGGTCCAGAGTGCCATCCGCCACTTCCCCGAGGATTTCGACAAGCCCAGCCGCAAGGCGGCCGAATAGGTCTCCTGGTCCAGGCCTGGCAAGGAAGGTCCCGATGAACGCACCGGTCACCAACCCGATCGCTCCCGCGCCGGAGCCCTTGACGCTCGTGAAGGAGAAGGATCTCGGCACGCCCGAGCGCCAGTCCGAGACGCTGGTCACGCTGGAAGTGGACGGTGTCACGGTCACCGTGCCCCAGGGCACTTCGGTGATGCGCGCCGCGGCCGAGATCGGCTTCTCGATCCCGAAGCTCTGCGCCACCGATTCAATCGAGCCCTTCGGCTCCTGCCGGCTCTGCCTGGTGGAGATCGAGGGCCGCCGTGGCACGCCGGCCTCCTGCACCACGCCGGTCGAGCCCGGCATGAAGGTGAAGACCCAGACGCCGAAGCTCGCCAAGCTCCGCCGCAACGTGATGGAGCTCTACATCTCCGACCATCCGCTCGACTGCCTGACCTGCGCCGCCAACGGCGATTGCGAGTTGCAGGACATGGCGGGCGTGGTCGGCTTGCGCGAGGTGCGCTACGGCTACGATGGCGCCAACCACCTCCACGAGACCAAGGACGAGAGCAATCCCTATTTCACCTTCGATCCCTCCAAATGCATCGTCTGCTCGCGCTGTGTCCGCGCCTGCGAGGAGGTGCAGGGCACCTTCGCCCTCACCATCGACGGCCGCGGCTTCGCCTCCCACGTGGCGGCCAGCCAGGATGAGGATTTCCTCGCCTCGGAATGCGTCTCCTGCGGCGCCTGCGTCCAGGCCTGCCCGACCGCGACCCTGATGGAGAAGAGCGTCATCGAGGCCGGCCAGCCGGAGCACAGCGTCGTCACCACCTGCGCCTATTGCGGCGTCGGGTGCTCGTTCAAGGCGGAGATGCGCGGCACCGAGGTCGTGCGCATGATGCCCTACAAGGACGGCGGCGCGAACCACGGCCATTCCTGCGTCAAGGGCCGCTTCGCCTGGGGCTATGCGACTCACAAGGACCGCATCACCAAGCCGATGATCCGCGCCAGGATCACCGATCCCTGGAAGGAAGTCTCGTGGGAGGAAGCGATCAACCACGCCGCCTCCGAGTTCAAGCGGATCCAGCAGCAATACGGCCGCGGCGCGGTCGGCGGCATCACCTCCTCGCGCTGCACCAACGAGGAAACGTACCTCGTCCAGAAGATGGTCCGCGCGGCCTTCGGCAACAACAACGTCGATACCTGCGCCCGGGTCTGCCATTCGCCGACCGGCTACGGCCTCGGCACCACGCTCGGCACCTCGGCCGGCACCCAGACCTTCGACTCCGTCATGGAGGCGGACGTCATCATGGTGATGGGCGCCAACCCGACCGACGCCCATCCGGTCTTCGGCAGCCGCATGAAGAAGCGCATCCGCGAGGGTGCGCGCCTGATCGTCATCGATCCGCGCCGCATCGACCTCGTCAACGACGCGCATGTGAAGGCCGACTACCACCTGGCGCTGAAGCCCGGCACCAACGTGGCGATCATCAACGCCCTCGCACACGTGATCGCGACCGAGGGGCTGATCAACGAGGCCTATGTGAAGGAGCGCTGCGAGCCGGAGGATTTCGCCCTCTGGCGCGCCTTCGTCTCCGAGCCGCGGAACTCGCCGGAGGCGACCGAGGCCATGACCGGCGTGCCGGCGGCCGACGTGCGCGCCGCCGCACGGCTCTACGCGACCGGCGGCAATGCCGCGATCTACTACGGCCTCGGCGTCACCGAGCACAGCCAGGGCTCGACCACCGTCATCGG
>DATKMF010000021.1:0-2914 GCA_035542015.1 Candidatus Cybelea sp. | reverse complement strand
ACCTTGGCGAACAGCGGAATCCGCTTCAGAGCCTCGACATCGTCCTGTATGCCCATCCCGTTCTCTCCGTCAGATCCGCGAGTGCCTGCCACCCATCATTGCGCCGCCACCGCGACCGGCCCGGCCAGCTCGCGGAAGCGGCTGCCGTCACGGTCGAGTTCCCGGACCGGCCCCTGCTCGACCACGCGCCCCTCCTTCATCACCACGACGCGGTCGAACATGCGCGCGAGCCCGGCATTGTCGGTGATCAGGACCAGCGCCGCGCCCCGCATCGTCTCGCGCAGCCGCTCGGTCAGCCGGCGCTGAGTCTGATCGTCGAACACGGCGAGCGCATTGTTCAGGATCAACAGCCGCGGCCGCTTGATTAGCGCCCGCACCAGCGCCGCGCGCTGCCGCTGCGCGGTCGTGAGGCGCCGTCCCGATGCGCCGGCATTGTAGTCGAGGCCGACCTCGATCACCCGCGGCCGGAGCTTCAACCCGTCGATCACCTCGGCGATCACCCGGCCGATCTTCTGCCCGGCCTGGGCCTGGCCGTAGACCAGGCGGCCGAACAGCATGTTGTCCTGCACCGAGGCCTGGCTGTTATAGGCCTCCGGGTCGTAGAACTCGATCGACTTCCGGAGCTCCGGCGGCAGCTTCTCGGCAAAGGCGCGGCGCGCCTCCAGCAGCTTCGCCTCCAGCTCCGCGTCGATCAGGTCCAGGCGATGCCGCGCCTCGATATAGGGGAAGGTCAGCCGCACGAAGCGGAAGCGGTCCTCCGGCTCGATCGCCTCGGTGCCGACCTTGGCGAGGCGCTGGACCAGCTCGCGGTACACCGGCAGGTCGTCGAAGGAGATGAAGCTGTACTGCTCGAAGAAAGGATGGCCAGGCGGCAGGTCGGCGAAGATTTCGACCATGGTCTCGGCGATCTTGCGCCCCATCTCCACCAGGCTGTCGCCGAGGCCGAGGCCCCGCAGCGTGGTGCGCAGGTATTCGCTGTTGGCGAGGTTCTCCGGCGCGAAGTTCGGCCCGACGGCGGTGCCGAACAGCAGGTTCTCCGCCACCGTCATGTTCTTGTTGTAGCGCGCGGGATCGAAGGGGTCGACCAAGGCGGCGACGTCCGGTTTCGCCAGCCGCTCGCGCAAGCGCTTCCTGGCCTCCAGGAACGCCGCGGCCAGGTCGTCGTCGCGGCTCGGATCGACCCGGCCGCGCAGGCCGAACTGGTAGACGTCCTCGTCGAACTCCACCTCGGTCAGGAGCGCCATGATCCGCTGCTCGAGCTCCGCCGTGTCGGCGATGCCGGCGCCTTCGAAGTCGATCCAGTCGGCGCCGGAATCGAGCGGCGGGTTGCCGGCACGCAGGGTCTCGCGCAGTCGGCGCTCGTAGTGCTTCAGGTCCTCGCCCTCGTAGCGCCGCGGCCGCACCGGCCTGTGCTTCAGCGCGTAGATCAGGTTCTCGCGGAGCGAGAGCGGGAAGAAATAGCTCTCGTCGCCGACATAGGCGAAGCGGCGCCCGGTCACCGCTTCGGGAAGCTGCAACAGATCGCGGTCGCCGTAGCGAACCTGCCCGGCCGCCGGCTTGATCAGGCGCGCGAGCGCGAGGCCCAGGAACTCCTTGCCGCTGGCCCCGGTCCCGATCACCGCCACATGACTCTCCGGCGCGATCTCGAGGGTCACATCCTCTACCAGCCGCGCGCCGGATTCGTCGGTCAGCGCCAGGTGGCTCAACGCCAGCGCCCCCGGCTCGATATCCTGCTCCGTTTCCAGCGACTGCAGCTCCGGCACAGACATGCCGTCGGGCGAGAACTGCTCCATCACCTGGTCGTACTTGACCTGCACGTCCTGGCGCTGCTGGTCCCAGTCGATCAGCTGCTTGATCGGGTCCGGCAGGTCCTTGTAGGCGTTGATGGTCGCGAACAGCTTGCCGGTGTCGAACTTGCCGTTGAGCGCGAGATAGCCGCCGATCAGGTAGAACAGGAACGGCGTCGTCGCAGCCAGCATGTTGTTGAGGTACTTGACGAAGAATTTGCGCTGGTAGAGCTCGAACCGGATCAGGAAGATCGTTCCGAGGCGGTCGACAATATCCGCCCGCTCGTAATTCGATGTGTCATTGGTGTGAATTTCGATGGCGCCATCGACGCTCTCGGCGATACGGCCGGCCAGCGCCCGCGCCGTAATCTGCCGCTGGCGCGCCAGCAGCCTGACCCTGACCCTCAGCTTCGGGATGACTGCCATCTGCACGGCGAGCACGCCGAAGGTGATAGCGCCTAGCCAGAAGCTCTGGGAGAAGATGAAATAGAGCGCGGTCAGCGCACTGCCGGCCAGCATCGCCGGCTGGATGAAGGCGTCGCCGATAAACCCGCCTAGGGGCTCCACCTCATCCTTGATCATGGTGGCGATTTCGGCCTGCTTCACCTTGCGGAAGTGGCTGAGCGGGAATTGCAGGATGCGGTCATAGAGCTCGAAACGCAGGCGTCGCAGCATGCGCTCGCCGAGCCGGCCCTTGGACGTGTTCACCCATTGCTTCATCCAGCCGTTGATGACGACGAAGAACAGATAGCTGAAGCAGAGCGCGAACAGATACTGCATCTGATCCAGTTGGATGCCGCCGAACAGCGTGAACTCGGGGATATGTAGCCAATGATACGGGCCGAAGCTGAGGCGCATGAACGGCACCGTGTCGACTTTGCCCGGCTTACCTTGAGGCTGGCTGCTCTGGGTTTGCGTGTTCTGCGGTTGGGCGTTCTGGGGCTGAGGCTCGGGGCCGGCAGCCTGGTTAGTGGAGGGCGCCGGTGCCTGCGCGGGGGCTACCTCGGTCGCAACCTGCTTGAAAGCCTCGCCCCGGATACCGTCGTTGATGATCCGCTTCGGCAGGTCGAGGGAGACGAAGTAGAACACCTGCAGGAGCAGGACGATCGCCAAAATGTAAACTTGAT